>JAFTRC010000010.1 GCA_017462455.1 Bacilli bacterium
ATAACAGACTTACAGATGAGTGAAGTAAGTAATGAAGGCCAATCAAAATACCAAGAATATAATAAAGAAAATATAAGTGTAGGAGTAAACTTACCAAATAGTAATTCAAGTGTAACCTATAAAGTAGAAGTAACAAATATAGGGAATGTAGAAATGGGAATCTTAAGTATAGAAGGATTACCAGAGAATTTAGAATATGAATTAAAAGATTATCAATTAAAAGAAAAAATATGTGATATAAGTAATGTATGTAAATTATGAATAAAAAAAGAATTTTATATAACAATAAAATATACAAGTGAAGGATATAATAGTAGTAATATAAGTTATAATCTAAATCTAGACTTTAATTTTAAAGCAGCCTATGACGTAACATATACAGATATAACATTAGAAGATACATATCCAAATATAATACTTGAAACAGATACATTAGAAGTAGATTTAGGAGAAAATGCACCAAGCGATGTAAAAGTATTAATGAGTGAAGTAGAAATAACAGAATATACATATGAAAATGGAATACTTAGTATACCAAATGTAAGTGGAGATATAGAAATAAAAAAAGTAGAAGAACAAGTCACACTTGCACAATACATAACAAATCTATATACCCCAAATAGTACAGTAACAAACAATTCAATAACATACAATATAGATACAACAAATGGAATAATAGATGATGGATTAGGTGGAACAGTATCAAATGGAGGAAATCTAAGATACTATGGAGCAAGCCCAAATAACTATATAGACATAGGAGATAGAGATGCATCAGGAAACATAATTTTATGGAGAATAATAGGAGTATTTGAAACAAAATACGCAACAGATGAATTACCTTGTAATACAGATAATGATAGTGATGGACATTATGATAATTGTGCATCAGAAAAACTAGTAAAAATAATAAGAAATGAATCAATAGGAGATTATAGTTGGGATTATAAACCAACTTCAACAGGAACATCATCAACTGAAAATACACTTAAAGCAACCCCCTTGATAGTTATAGGAGGTGGTAGTGTTGGAGATTCTACCTATGATAACAATTGGAGTGAAGCGACATTACAAATATTATTAAATGAAACATATTATAATTCAAGTACAACAAGTTATTACAATAATAGTGAAGCATCAATTACAGTAGATTTAACGGGAGAAGGACTATCAGAAGTTGCTAGAAACAAAGTAGAAAATGTCCTATGGAACTTGGGAGGGACATCATCATATAGTAGTTTATATTCAAATGGATTTTATAGTGTAGAAAGAGGAACGACAGTATATAGTGGAAACCCAACAGAATGGGTAGGAAAGATAGGATTAATGTATCCATCGGATTATGGATATGCAACAGACTTAGGAAGTTGTAGCGAGACATTATATAGCTATTCAAGTAGTACATCATCATATGCATGCAGAACAAACGATTGGCTATATAATTCAGATTTTCAATGGACCATGTCCCCTCGTTCCAGTAGCTCGTCTGACGTGTTCCTTGTGAATTCGGCTGGCTTTGTCGGCAGCGACAACGCTCGCTACTCCCGTGGGGTCCGTCCAGTCCTATATCTAAAATCTGACTTAAGTGTAGTAGGAGAAGGAACTACAAGTGAAGGAATAAATTACTATGTGGTGGATTAAATATGAGGTAGAAATAGTCCAAGAGGGCGAAGTTCGAAGGCTTGGCGGCTTTAGTCATCGTAATAGGTAATTTTACAATAGTGAAGAGATTTATCAAAATTTGATAATCTTTTTTCTTTGTGATATGATATAATCCTCATGAAAGAAAGGTGATGGTATGAGTAATATAGAAAAAGAATCTATTAGATTAATAGATAAATTATATAAAAACTTATATTTAAGTAAAGAAGTACTTCACCATGGTAGTAATAATGAATATGATAAGTTTAATAATATAAAATTATATATGGATAAATTATATAATATTCATAATAAAGTATTTGAATTACAAAGACATATAGACTATTTAAAAGAGTGTTACTACAATAAATATGTAATAAAAAGAGAAAATATTAAAGAAAGCTATTATAAACATAAATTACAAGTTGCTTTAGAAAAAGGTTATGGTTATATTACTTTAACTCCTAAATTAAAAAGACAATATCAAGATGAAATAATAGAGAATCAAAAAAATAGTCTTAGTATTTGGATTGATTTTATGTTTAGTGAAGAGATGAGTACTTATCCTTTTTGGGTAAAATATTGGGCTTTTCAAGGAATGTTAAAGTTAGGAGCATATAATCAGGAAAAAGAAAACTTTAATAAAAGAACTAAGCATACAACAGATTCTTTTATAGATTTAAATAAGTATGCTTTATTAAAGAGTTGTGATTTAATTATAAAAGTTTTAAATAAAGAAAAAATAAACAATGAAGAATTAGAAACATTAGTAGATAGCTGTTCTTTTAAAAAAATATATTCATATATAATTAAAAATATAGAAAGAGAAAATAATATAGATGGTATATGGATTAGGTATGATAGAAATAGTGATTATAATAAACTTTTAGAATCATTGAGAGGTTATAATACGAAGTGGTGTACTACGGGAAAAGGAACGGCTATAGCCCAACTAAAAGAAGGTATTTTATATATTTATTATACATTAGATAAAAATAATGAATATAGGATTCCTAGAATAGCTATAAGAATTAAGGGTAATCAAATTGTAGAAATAAAAGGAATAGGCAAGTATCAGAATTTAGAATCAGGATTAGAAAATGTAGTAGAACAAAAAATAAAAGAATTACCGAATAATGATAATTATTTTAGAAAAGTTGATGATATGAAAAAATTAACTTATATTTATAAAAAACAAAAAAATAAAGAAAATTTAACTAGAGAAGAATTAAAATTCTTATATGAAATTGAAAATAAAATATTATATTTTGGTTTAAAAGAAGATCCTAGAATAAAAGAAATAATAAAGAGAAGAAATATAAAGGAAGATATTTCTTATGCACTAGATTGTAAAAAAGAACAAGTAGCTTTAAAACAAAGTGAAATAAATGAAAATACAGTTTATTATAGAGGTTATTTAAAAAATAGTAAAATTATACCAAAAATTATAAGTAGTTATTTAAGTTTAGATGAAGAAAATATAGAAGGTATATTACCAACTCAAATTATAGGTGGATGTTTATTTTTAAATAAATTAACAGAAACTAAAAAATTAATTTTATCTAGAATTGTATGTGGTAGTGTATATTTAAATAATTTAAAACAAGCAAGTACTTTAATTTTACCAAGTAGAGTAGATGAAAGTGTATATTTAGAAAGTTTAGTAAGTGTTGGTATATTAGTTTTACCTTTATACTTAGGTGATAGTTTATTTTTAAATAAATTAACTAGTATCAAAGCTTTAGTTTTACCTAAATTTGTTGGTTCTTATTTGCACATAGACTTTCTAACTAATCCTAAAGGAATTGTGTTTGAAAAAGAATTTATAGGTAATTTAAGTATGAATGGATTAGAAAATGCGGAAGGATTAATATTTCCAAATACTTTTAATGGTACTTTAAGTTTAAATGGAATAAAAAGCGCTAAAGGATTAGTACTGCCTAAAAACTTTAACGGCAATCTTAGTATGTGTAGTTTAACAAATATAAAAGATTTAATTATACCTGAAAATTTTATCGGTAATTTATATTTAGGTAATGTAATTGGCATAGAAAGATTAAATATACCAGATACTTGTAATGTTTATGTAAATGGAGTAAATGTAAAACAAAAAACATTATGTTTAAAAATGAAGCAAATATAAAATAACTTATTTGCTTTTTAATTTTATTGTTATATAATAAATGTGGAAGTGATTTTTATGAAGAAAGTTTTAGTTGGGATGAGTGGAGGAGTAGATAGTAGTGTAAGTGCTTTATTACTAAAACAAGATGGTTATGAAGTAATAGGTGCTACTATGAATTTATTTAATACTGAAAGCAGTAGTAAAGAAGCTAAAGAAGTTTGTGATAGTTTAGATATTGCTCATGTTGATATAGATTATTCTAAAAAATTTAAGAAAGATGTAATGGATTATTTTGTTCAAGAATATTCAAACTGTAGGACTCCAAACCCATGTGTTATGTGTAATAAAAAATTAAAATTTGGTTACTTATATGATTATGCTAAAAAAAATAATATTGAATATATTGCAACAGGTCATTATGCAAAAATAGAATATAGTGATGAATATAAAAGATATGTATTAAAAAAAGCAGATAATAAAGCAAAAGATCAAAGTTACTTCTTATATAATATAGATAAAAATATTTTGAAATATATTTTATTCCCACTAGCTAGTTTTAATACTAAAGATGAAATAAGAGACATAGCTAGAAAAAATAATTTAAAAACTGCTTCTAAATCAGATAGTCAAGATATATGCTTTATACCTGATGGGAACTATAAAAACTTTTTAGAAAATAATAGTGGTTTAAAAGAAAATATTGGTGATATTATTTTTAATGGTAAAGTTATAGGAAAACATACTGGTCTTTATAAATATACAATAGGCCAAAGAAAAGGCTTAGGTGTAGCACATGAAACTCCTTTATATGTAATTGGATTTAATAAATTAAAAAATGAACTTATAGTAGGAGATGAAAAAGATTTATACACAAGAAGTTTTAAAGTAAAAGACTATAATTTATTACTTATAGATAAATTAGATAGTAAAATGGAAGTAATGGTTAAAACTCGTTATAAGAGTAAAGAATATAAAGCTACAATTTCTATGGATAATGATTTAATAAATGTAGTATTTGATACTCCACAAAAGGGAGTAACTCCAGGACAATCTGCGGTATTTTATGTAGATGATATGGTTCTTGGTGGAGGAATAATAGTATAGGGAGGTATATATGAACAATAAATTTTGGAGAGATAGAATAGGAAAAAGAAGAGAAAAAAATGAGTTGGATTGGAGAGTAGGGTTATACAAAGAATTTATACAATTTGTAGAAGAAACTAGTAAACTTGCAGAAATTTATGATTGGGATTTTTGGGGTGGTGGAACAGATAATTTTGCAGTAACGCTATCTCAAGCAAAAAGAAGTGGAAAAAGCATTTCTTTAAAAATGATACCATCCGCAAAATATTCATATTATGTAAGTTTTGCACATGAATGGAATCCTAATAATATAAGTGATAGTGAATATAAAGAATTTGTTAGTGAATCTATGCTTGATGTTATAAAGTATCTTAGAAAATTTTTAACAGATAATTCTTATGTTAGAGAATATAGAAGTGGTAGCAATATAATATTAGGTAATGGATATGATAAGTGTTTTATGAGAATTAGATGGGCCAAAGAAGAGTTAGTTGATAATATGATAGAGGAAGAATTTATAAATTAATGCTTGAAAAGTGGTATTAACAAATAAAAAGATAATTTTATTCTTTTTTTTTATAAATTTCATAATCTTTATTAGAGGTGAATTATGAAAAAGGTTTTAACATGTATAATTTGTTTATTTATGATGATTCCATTTGTAAATGCGGAAGAAAGTAATAATGAAAATACAAATACACTTGCTCCCAATGCAAAAAGTGCGATTTTAATTGAAGAAAGTACTGGAGAAATATTATATGAATATAATTCTCATGAAAAACTAGAACCTGCTAGCATGACTAAAATGATGAGTTTATTACTTATAATGGAGTCAATTGAAAAGGGTGTTATTGATTGGGATCAAATGATAACAGTATCAGCTAATGCATCTGGTATGGGAGGAAGTCAAATACTTTTAGAAACTGGAGAAGAAATGAGTGTAGATGATTTAGTTAAAGGAATCAGTATAGCCTCCGGTAATGATGCAGTGGTGGCATTAGCTGAAGCAATAGCTGGTACAGAAGAAAACTTTGTTAAAATGATGAATGATAAATTAAAAGAACTAGGTCTTAAGGATACTAATTTTAAAAATTGTCATGGGCTAGATGAAGAAGGTCATTATTCAAGTGCTTATGATATGGCTTATATTGGTAGAGAACTTGTTAAGCATGAAAAAATACTAGAATATTCTAGTATATATGAAGACTATTTAAGAGAAGGTACGGATAGAAAAATATGGTTAGTTAATACTAATAAATTAGTTAGATTTAAAGAAGGGGTTGATGGTTTAAAAACTGGATATACTGATGGTGCTGGGTATTGTTTAACCGCTACTATGAAGAAAAATAATATGAGAGTAGTTGCTACTGTAATGGGAGAACCTGATAGTAGTACTCGTAATAATGAAGTGTCATCTATGTTGGATTATGCTTTTGCTCAAGTAGGTCTAAATAAAGTTCTTTCTAAAAAAAGTGTAGTAGACAAAATAACTTTATCTAAATCTAAAATAGATGAAGTAGAAATAGTACCAGTAGAAGATGTAAATGTCCTTTATAAGAAAGTAGAAGGTGAAATTACTCCTACATATGAAGTAGAATTAGATGAAATTAATGCTCCTATAAAAAAAGGAGATGTAGTAGGTACTTTATATGTTAAAAATAACGATAAAATAATAAATAAAGTAGATTTAACTGTAAAAAAAGATGTAGAGAAGTGTAACTTAATTGAACTATATGGAAAGTACTTAAAAAATATATTAAGTGGTAATATAAAATTTTAAGGGACAATGTCTCTTTTTTTTTATTAGACAAAATAATTTATAAAACAGATGAAAAAGATTTAATAGATATATCAAATAAAAATTTAAACTTACAAAAAAATAAAAAAAATGTTATAATTAATATGCAACGAGTAGCTATTTATTGGTGTAAGTCCAGTTGATAGCTACTTTTTTAGGAGTGATACTATGTTTAAAATAAATGATTATGTTGTTTATAAAAGAAATGTTTGTAGAATAAAAGAAATAAAAGATAATATATATTATGTACTAGTTCCTATAGATGATGAATCACTTATAATAACTATTTCAAAAGATAATCCTAATATAAGAAATATAATAAACAAAGAAGAATGTGAAAAATTAATTAATTCAATACCTAGTATAGAAGTAATAAAAGAAAATGATAAATTAATAGAAAATGAATATAAAAATTTATTAAATTCAGGAAAATTGGAAGACTTAGTCAAAATAATAAAAACAACATATCTAAGAAATCTGGATAGAATTTCTAATCATAAAAAGATTGGTGAAAAAGACGATAATTATTTTAAAAAATCAGAAAATCTACTTTATAATGAACTTTCTATATGTTTAAATCTTTCTTATGAAGAAACTAAAGATTATGTAATAAAGAAAGTGACTAGTTTAGAAAAATGAAAGATATAAAATATTTAGAAAATAATATAGATATACTTAACTTAGATGATATTGTAACTAAAAGATTAAAGAGTATAAGTATTTATAAAGTAGAAGATCTATGGAAATGCAAAAGAAATTATTTAAAAGAAAATGATTTTACAAATAATGATATAAGTCAAATAAAAATAAAGCTACAATTAATTGGGTTAGATTTAAATAAAAAGAAATATTAACAAATATTTACTTTTTTTTTATATGATGTTATAATTCTATTATAAGAATAGGAGGGAACTTTATGAAAGATGTTTATATTTTTGGTCATAAAAAACCAGATACAGATACAGTAACATCCGCAATTGCTCTTTCATATTTAAAAAATAAAGTAGGTATTAAAGCAAAACCTATGATATTAGGGCATATAAACAAGGAAACAGAATTTGCATTAAAATATTTTAATATAGAAGTTCCTGAATATTTAGAAGATGTAAAATTACAAATAAAAGATTTGAATTATTATAAAGATTGTTTTATTAAAGAAACTGATTCATTAAATAAAACATATAAATATATGAGTAATAAGAATATTACAGGTGTACCTATAGTAGATGACAATAATAAATTTAAAGGATTACTTACATCTAAAATGATAGGGTCTGAGTTAATAAATGGTGATTTTACTAAATTAAATACTTCGTATAACAATATATTAGATGTATTAAAAGGTGAAGAAGTATTAAAATTTACTGAAGAAATAGATGGTAGAATAGTAGCTGCTGCATATAGAAGTACAACTATATTAAATACTTTAGATTTTAAATCTGATACAATAATGATAGTAGGAGATAGGCATAGTATAATAGAAGCCGCTGTTAATAGTGGTATAAAATTACTTATTATAGTAGGTAATGGAGAAATAAAAGAAGAACATATACAAATAGCAAAGCAAAATAAAGTTAATATAATAAGAACTTATTATGATACATTTCATACTGCTAAATTAATAGGTCTTTCAAACTATGTAAAAAATTTACTTACTGATACTAGAACTATTAGTTTTAATGAAAATGATTATTATGATGATTTTAAAGAAAAGAGTATAAAACTAGGTCACAACAACTATCCCGTAGTAGATGATAATAATAATTGTCTAGGATTAATAAGAATAACTGATATAAATAAGAAAAACAAAAAACAAGTAATACTTGTAGATCATAACGAAGCTAGTCAAAGTGTAGAAGGGTTAGATGAAGCAGAAATACTTGAAATAATAGATCATCATAATATAAGCTCTTTAACGACCAACATGCCTATTAATTTTAGAAATATGACTGTAGGAAGTACTAATACAATTATATATTCTATATTTAATGAAAACAATATAACAATACCTAATGATATAGCTGGAATCATGTTAAGTGGAATTCTTTCTGATACTTTAAAATTTACAAGTCCAACAACAACAGAATATGATAAATATGTTGCTACAATACTTGCTGATATTGCTGGTGTTAATATAGATACTTATTCTGATAAAATGTTTAAAGCCGGAACTAATTTAAAAGGTAAATCTATAGAAGAAATAATACAAGGTGATATGAAGTTATATGAAGTTGATAATAAAAGAATATCAATATCTCAAGTTATAACTTTAAATGCAGACGAAATATTAGAAAAGAAAGAAGAATATATAAAAAAATTAAATGAAATGAAAAATAGTAGTTATGTAGATATTATGATATTATGTGTTACAGATATTATAAAAGATGGATCATATATATTCTTTAATGAAGCTAGTAGAGCAATTGTTGCTGAAGCATTTGGGTTTGAAACGATAGAAGAAGGATATTTTTATTCGAAATGTTTGTCTAGAAAAAAACAATTAGTTCCATTAATTATGAATGTTATAAGATAAAAAATAAATATGATGTATTTGAAAATAGTATATAATTATATACTATTTTTATTGATTAAAACATTTGTTTGTGTTATACTTATAGTGGTGATAGCTATGAAAATAGATAAGATAATAAAAATGAAAGATAATAAATATAAGATTTATATAGATGGAGAATCATTTATAACCTATGATAATGTTATATTAGATAATGATTTATTGTATAAAAAAGATATAGATAATAAATTTTATAATAAGTTAATAAACGATACTAAATATTATGATATATACAATAAAACAGTAAAGTATATATTAAAGAAAAAGAGAAGTGAGAAAGAAATAAACGAATATTTAGTAAAATCAGAAGTAAATGAGAAAGATATTAATAAGATTATTACTAAATTAAAAGATATAAGATTAATAAATGATATTGAATATTGTAAATCTTATATAAATGATAAAGTATATTTAAGTAAGAATGGTATTAATAAAATAAGAATAGATTTATTAGAACAAAATATACCTATAGAAATTATAGAACAAGAATTAAAAAATATAGATAGTGATATTCTAAATGATAGATTAGAAAAACTTATAATAAAAAAAATAAATAGTAATAAAAAATATTCAAATTTCCATTTAAAACAAAAAATTCTTATGGAAATGATAAATTTAGGTTATCCTAAAGAAAAAATATTGCAAATAATTGATAATAATTTAGAAGATGACGATAAAATAGTAAAAAGAGAATTTGATAAGTTATATACTAAATTAAAAATAAAATATAATGGATATGAATTAAAAAATAAACTAAAACAAAAATTATTATCAAAAGGGTTTGATTTAGATATTATAAATAAATTAATACAAGAAAAAATAGAAGATTAACTTCTATTTTTATTTTTCTTCATCAGTTTTTTTTGCTGATTCAATATCAGTGTTATAAGTTTCTTTAATGAAATCATCTTTTATAGATAATTTGTATTGATCTCTTAATTCAGCCCATTTAGTTGTACTAAGTGTAGAATCTGAAGATAATAAACTTTCCGCATAAGCTTTTTTAACTTCATCTTTAATATCTTTATATTTTTCAACTGGAGTTGAGCTAACTTTTAAAATTATATGATATCCATAAGTAGATTTAACTGGTTCAGCAGTATATTCACCATCTTTTAATTTTTCAGCAGCATTCCAGAATTCTTCAACAACATCTTTTTTTGTGAAATCTTCAATTAGTCCACCATTTTCAAATGTTCCAGTATCATCAGAATTGTTTTTAGCTAATTCTTCAAATTCATCATCTAAATCATCCGCATCAACTTTATCTAATTTTTTTATTAATTTAACAGCCGCGTTATAAGCTTCTTCTTCAGCTTTTTCTGTATCTTCAGCATCCGCATCAACTTCTATTAAGATGTGTTTAGCAGTTAATTTATCAGAATAATTTTCTTCATAGTATTCTTTTAATTCATCTTCTGTAGCTTCATCAGCAACAAAGTTTTGAACTGCTAAAGACTTTTTATAATCTTCAAGTACGAAATCAAAGAATTGATCTTCAGTAGTTATACCAGATAATCCCATATAACTAGATAAGAATGTAGCTAAATCTACTCCATAATATTCAGCATATTCTTTGTAGTAATCAACTACCTCTTGAACATATTCTTTATCATCATCAGTAACTTTTACTTCTTTTTCAGCAATATATGTATCAATAATATTTATTAAACTATCAGTACCATAGCTTTCTTTTAATGATTCATATAATTCATCTGCAGTAATTTTTTTACCATTAAGAGTAGCAACTATTTCTTTACCTTCAGAAGTCTTTGGAACTCTTTTAGACACTACTGTGAAAAGTAAAGCACCAACTAATAATAATATAATACATAATGAAATTGCGAATGGAGTATTATCAATTATTTTAGCAAATAATGTTTTAATTTTACTACCTAATGCTTTTACTTTAGATTTAAAATTTCCTTTCTTTTTATTTTTCTTTTCTTTTTTTACAACTGTTTTATTAGTTTCTTTAACTTCAACTTTTTTTACATTTTCCTTTTTGTCTACTTTTTTAGAAACTTCAACTTTAGTTGTATTTTTACCCTTAGTATCCTTTTTAGTTGTTTTCTTTGCCATTTTGGCATCTCCTTTCTGATATAAATACGATGTACACTCATCATACATGTACTATTTTAGCAAATTCAAAATTAAAATTCAACAAATTTACACACATATTTACAAAAAATTCATAAAATACTGTGAAAAGATAAAAAAGGAGGCAAGATTTATATGTGTTGTAATTCTGGAGTATCTGGAGCTGCTATCGTTTTAGTATTATTTATTCTTTTAATAATCATACTTGGAGCATGGATTTAGGAGGTGACAAGATGAGTACAAATAATTCTTGTTGTGAAAACAATAATACATATCAACAAACAGGATGCAGAAACAATAATGGTTTCTTAATAATAATAGTATTATATATATTATTAGCTATTATAATTGGCTCTTGTTTATATTAAAAAGGAGGTTAACCTCTTTTTTTTTTGAAATTTTTATGTTATTATATAGTAGAGGTGATTGTAAGTGTTTGTTATGTATAGAAAAGGTTTTACATTAATAGAATTATTAGCTGTAATAGTGATATTAGCTATAATATCATTGATAGCGGTTCCAATAGTATTAAATATAGTAAATGATTCAAATATGGAATCTAAAAAAAGAAGTATTGATAATTATGCCTCCGCTTTAGAATTGGCTCTTGTCGAATATCAATTAGATAACAATAAATCCGTATATGGAAGTTTTCAGATGGTAGATGGAAGTTTAACAAACGGAGATGTAACTTTGGACGTAAAATATGACGGTCAAGATGTTGCTTGTGACAATGTAACCGTAACACAAGATGGTTTGGTTAGTTTATCAAGTTGTAGTGTTGATGGGCAAGAAATAGATTACGTTCATGAAATGATAACTAATATGACTACATTAGTTGATCTTTCTAATAATAAAACGGTTGGAATGTATGATAATTTACAGGATGCATTGGATGTTTTAAAAGCAAATAATTTAACAAATGTAAAAATAATTGTTTTTGGAAGTCATGAGATAGTTGCAAGTAGTTCTGCAGAGTTTGGGGGTTCTGATACTACAAACATCGTGTTTGTAGGTGGAAATAGTTCTGCAGAAATTGTTGTTAATAGAAAAGGTAACTTAACTAATAATAAAATAAATGCAGCTAATGCAAACGCAATAGTTACATTTGATAGTATTACGTTTGATGATACATTTGCTATATCCACAAGTACCGCTTGGGAGTCGGCTTATACTAGATATTTAGGAAATTTTAATTTTATAAATTGTAAATTTGATTTTCCAATAGCTCCTGCAACAGCTGGAAAAACTTATAATTTTACAAATTGTCTTTTCAATAGTAATTTAAATACAAAAACATATGGTATTTGGATATATTCGGGAGATGTGACATTTGAAGGATGTACTTTTAAGGGATATAGAGCAATAAAAATACATGATTATACTGTTCAAGCAAATGTTGTTATAAACAATAATATATTTGATTCTTTAACCGCTAAGCCTGGAATAGTAGTTGGCGATGTAGTTGCTGCTGGACGAGTGACTGTAAAAATAACCAATAATATATTTATAAATGCTAATCTTCCAGGAGATCAAGGTAATTATACATATGAAAGTGATACAATGGGTCCTACAGAGTATAGTAATAATATTGTAAATGGAGTAGTTGAAAATTCTTTGAGAGATACTTCTAGTTACGATTCATGGTTAGCAAGTCATTAATAATTATTTGAAATTAATAATATTACAAGTATTATTAATTTTTTTATATACTATGAAAGTGCTTGGTAGAATTCACAAAAGTTTCACACAAATAATATTTACAGATAATTGTTCTTGTGATATGATGTTAACACATTAATGATAAAGGGGAATTGGTATATGGAAAAAATAAGAAAAGATGATATCCCAATTCAAACATCAATATAATGTTTGGAAGATTGAAAATATATATGAGAAAAAATTAAACGAACTGCAGTCAAGTTAAAATTTTGACAATGATAAAAAAAGGGCGGCTACCGTCTGAAACTGGTCTACGGAGAAGTAAAAAATCCAATGAAGTATAAAAGTATGACTGCGGAATAATGTGGGTTAAAATTTATTTGACTTTGTTCTTAAAACTATTTTAAATTGTGGTATAATGATTGTGTTATTAAAGGAGTGGTGTTATCATGATTATAGATTCTCATGTGCATATTAATTCTAAAGTTATAGATGATTTAGATTATACTTTGAAACATATAAATAAGCAAAAAAATTTAGAAAGTGTAATAAATGTGGGATTAGATATTGAAACAAGTAAAGAATGTGCTGAAATATCTAAAAGAGAAAATAAATTTTATAGTTCGGTTGGAATACATCCTTTATATATAGAAAAAGAAAATTGTAATCAATTATTTAACTTAATTAATGATAAAGTAGTAGCTATTGGAGAAATTGGTTTAGATAGTACTAGAGGTAATTATTATGAACAAAAAAAGTATTTAATAAGACAAATATTTATAGCTAATGAACTTAAATTACCTGTAATAATCCATTCTAATAATAGTAATAAACAAATAATAGAAATTTTTGAAAATTCTATAAAGCCTAAATATGGTTGTGTATTTCATTGTTTTCAACCAGATTTAGATATATTAAAATATATAATAGATAACGAATATTTTATTTCATTTGCTGGTAGAATAACTTATAAGACTGCTAAAAAAAGTATAGAAATTATAAAAGAAGTACCTATTGATAATTTCTTGGTAGAAACTGATAGTCCTTTTATTCCAATTGGATTAAACAAAGAAATAGAAAGTAAACCATCAAATATAAATTATATAATAAATAGAATAAGTAAAATAAAAGAAATTGATTATAAAGAAATAGAAGAAATAACAAGTAGAAATACTAAAGTATTATTTAAAAAAATGAGGTGAAAATATGATATATTTAGATTATAGTGCGACTACAAAGACAAGTGATGAAGTATTAGATACATTTGTTAAGTGTTCCAAAGAATTTATAGGTAATCCTAATTCACTACACGAATTAGGTGTTAAATCTAAAAATATGATTGATAGTGCAAGTAAGCAAATTGCTAATTTATTAAATATAAAAGAAACTGAAATAATATATACAAGTGGAGCTAGTGAATCGAATAACTTAGCTATAAAAGGTATATGCGAAAAATATAAAAATAGAGGTAAGCATATAATAACAACTCCTTTGGAGCACTCTTCTATATATGGACCTATAGATTATTTAAAATTAAATGGATATAGCGTAGATTATGTTAAATTAGATTCTAATGGACAAGTTGACTTAGAAAATCTAAAAAAATTAATTAGGGAAGATACAATACTAGTTAGTGTATGTGCTGTAAATAGTGAGATAGGTATATTACAACCAATAGAAGAAATAGCTAAAATAGTTAAGGAATATCCTAAATGTTTCTTTCATTCTGATATGACACAAGCTATAGGAAAAATATCTGTAGATATTAGTAATATAGATTTAGTAAGTTTTTCCGCTCATAAATTTTATGGTATAAAAGGAGTAGGAGTATTAGTAAAAAAAGAAAAAATAGAATTGACACCTTTAATACATGGAGGTAAAAGTACAACTATTTATAGAAGTGGGACACCATGTCTACCTTTAATAGTATCTATAAGTAAAGCTTTAAGACTTGCTTTAGAGAATATAAATAATAAAGAGAAGTATGTTAATGAATTAAATGTATATTTAAAAAATAAATTAAAAGAATATGAAATGGTAAAAATAAATAGTAATGATAGTTGTATTCCTCATATACTAAATATAAGTATACTTGGAGTTAAACCAGAAACTATGCTACACTCTTTAGAAAGTAGAAATGTTTATGTTTCAACGCAAAGTGCTTGTTCTGATAATAATGCTAAATCTAAAGCAGTATACGCATTAACTAATGATGAAAGAAGAGCTAATTCTAGTATAAGAATAAGTTTGAGTCATTTAACAACAAAAGAAGAATTAGATGATTTTATTACTAGCTTTGATAAATGTTATAAGGAATTAACATGTTTAAGATAAGTAATCCTGAAATAAATAGCTTGACAAATATTAAATATAAAGAATTAAAAAATAAAGAAAAATTAGAAGAATATAGTTTTTCTAATGAAAGTATTAATTTAGATAAAAATGTAGAAATAAAAGTTTGTAAATTTAACGGAATAGTATTTGATGAAGTTAGTATTAAATTTGGTAATTTTGAGGACATAGAATTTATAAATTGTGATTTATCTAATGTAAATTTTATGGATTGTTCTTTTTTTAGAGTTAAATTTGAAAATTGTAAATTATTTGGAACAAATTTTGTTGACTCAGATTTTGATAATGTAGTTATTAAAGATTGTATGTGTAATTTAACAAATATAGCAGGATTAAAAATACAAAATACTAAAATAATTAATTCTAATTTTAAAGAATCTAGATTAATGTCTTGTAATTTAAAAAATGTGATAATAGAAGATGTTAATTTTAGTAATAGCGATATTATAAGTACTCCACTTAAAGATATAGATTTATCTAGTAGTAACATAGATAATATTAAAGTTGATCTAAATAGTATAAAAGGTGCAGTAATAAGTTTCCAACAGTCGATGGATTTAATTGGACTGTTAGGTGTTAAAATAAAAGATTGAAACTAATCAATCTTTTTCTTTACACTCAAAAATGTAAACTTGTTACTAATATTAATCATACTATTGACAAGGTAGATTATGAATTTGCTATAATTAGAGTATAAAAAAGAATATTGTAGTGGAGATGATTAAATGAGTAATATAATGAGTGGAAAAGAATTAAGTTTACAAATAGAAGAAGAAGTTAAACAAAGTATAAAAGGATGCATTATAAGACCTTCTGTTGCTGTTATAGAAGTAGGGGATAATCCTGAAAGTGATATTTATGTAAAAGTAAAAGAAGATGCTTGCAATAGGGTAGGTATGTATTTTAGACATTATAAATATGAGGATAATACACCTGAACTTACAATAATCAATAAAATAAAAGAATTAAATAATGATGATTATGTAAATGGTATTGTTGTACACTTACCTTTGCCAGATAGATATAATGAAAAAAGGCTTATTAATACAATTGTAAATAATAAAGATATCGATGGTCTTACAGATATAAATGTAGGAAGAGCAATTAGTGGTAGAAAAACAATGATGTCTTGTAGTGTGCTTGCTATAATGACTTTACTAGAAGAAAATAATGTAGCATTAGAAGGAAAAGAAGTTGTTATAGTTGGTAAAGGAAAATTAGTAGGTAGACCTTTAGTTAATGCTATGTTAAATGCAGGTGCTACTGTAACAGCATGTCATTCTAAAACTGAAAATCTAAAGAAACATACTAGTGAAGCTGATATACTTATAAGTGCAACAGGTACAAAAGGATTAATTACTGCTGATATGGTAAAAGAAGGTGCTGTAGTAATTGATGTTGGATGTTCAATTAAAGATGGAAAAGTTTATGGAGATGTAGATTTCAACAAAGTATCTAAAAAAGCTTCTTTAATAACTCCTGCTATCGGTGGAGTGGGACCTTTGTGTGTTGCTATGTTTTTAAAAAATATATTAATGAGTTACAATAGTAAGAAATAATTTCTTACTTTTTCTTTATATAAAAAATTTACGATTAGTGAATAAAATATTTAGATACATAGTTTGAATTTCCTATAATATATTTATATACATTTGAAAACATCTTATTTTATCACTCAAAATGCATCCTTTTTTATGATATGCAAGTTTCTTTGACGTATTAATAATAATACTTTTTTCTATAACTTATCAAATATACTTGAAATTTAAAATATAGTAATGATAAAATATTGTTAGGTGATTTGATGTTAGGTGCAATAATAGGAGATATAGTAGGATCAATTTATGAAGTAGAAGAAGTTAAAACTTTAAAAAATAAAGAAATTGATTATAAAAAAAGAATTAAGATATTAAATAAAAGAATTCCTTTATTCAAGAAAGAATGTTCTTATACAGATGATACTGTATTAACTGCAGCTATAGCTAAAGCTTTACTTAGTGATAGAGATTATGAAAAACATTTGAAAGAATTTGGGCTTAAAGAAATTTGTATGGGGTTAGATAAGTATGGCAGAAGTAGATTTGGTGAAGGATTTTGTCATTGGCTGCAAGATTATTATGTAGGTGAAAGCTATGGTAATGGCTGTGCTATGAGGATAAGCGCCATTGCTAATTATTATGATAATTTAGATGATGTAATAGAAGAAACAAGAAAGGCAACATATCCTAGTCATAATCATGAAGAATCATATAAAGCCAGTGAGGCAGTAGCTATATGTATATATTTTGCTAAAAATAAAAAAAGTAAAGAATTTATAAAAAATTATATAGAGACTAATTATGGATATGATTTAAAGTTTAATTTAGAAGACTTACAAAAAAATTATAAATTTACTAGTAAAGCAAAAGATTCAATTCCTCAAGCAATATTTTGTTTTTTAGAATCAGATAATTTTGAAGATACTATAAGAAAATCTATCTCAATAGGTGGAGATAGTGATACTATAGCTGCTATTGCAGGATCTATCGCCGAAGTATATTATGGTATAGATAAAGATTTAATTAAAAGATTAGAATATTATTTACCTGAATATATAATAAATATAGTAAATGATTTTTATAAAACAATAGGTAAGGAAGAACCTTTAAAAAATGAAGTTAAAGAATTTTTTAAACAGGAAAATATATATAACGAAAAATATTTTGATTTTATAAGAACAAAAATTAAAACATTACCATCAGAATGTCCTTTAGATTGGTATGGCTGTTTTCCTTTGTTAAAAGAAGGTATATTAAATGATATTGTTTTATTAGTTCCAGAGATAACTAGTGAAAGAGATATACTTGTAAATATACATGAACATACTCATGCTTTAGAATTATTTGAAGAACTTGGTACTGTTTATGAAGATAGAACTGATGAAAGAGAAAATAAAGCAACAGAAATGGAAAAAATATATAAAAAAAGAAAGTCTATTTAATAATAGGCTTTTCTTTGTATTCTTTTTCTATAAAATTCATTTTATCTTTAATTTTTTTATTTAAAGAAATAATAGTATTAATATTTAGATCTTTATTCAAATATTTATCTTCATAATTAGTTAAAATAGGTATATCAATATCTTTTTTTACTTTATTTAAAACATCTTTACCTTTTTTATCAAATCCCAGAATTCTTATATATTCTAAATTTAGATTTTTACAATCTTCTTTTTTGATAGATAAAAGTATATAAGTTAAAGTTCTTTTTAATCTGTTATATGTATAAGATTTTGTTTTTATATTTTCAAGTAATTCATCAAGACTATTAGATACATTTATGAATTTTTTAATTCTATTATTAATTTTTTCATCTACTCCTTGATAAATAGTTAAATTATCACAACTAATTATTTTATACTTTAAGTAGTCAAAATAATCCTCAATAAATATACAATCTTTTAAATATTTATATGAATATTTAGGTACATATTTTTTAACACTTTTATTTTTCTTAAGTAATTCTCTAATACTAGAAGCACTCGTAATTTTTCCTTCAATAGTTTTAGAATTAAAGTTACTATCTCTTTTAATAGTAACAGGCATAATATCATATTTATTTTTTAATATTTCTTTGATATAACTAAGCCCAAGTAAATCATTAGGAGTACTAATAGTTTTACCGCATATATCTTTTAATGCTTGTGCCATAGCAGTAGGATAGTTAATTCCATCATCAATATATTTTTTTACTATTTTATTATAGTCTTTATTTTTTAATTGTATATTAGCTAAATTTATTAAATCATCTACATTATTAGATTCACTACCAAATACAATAATATTACATCCTAACTTATTTAGTATTTCTACCGCACCTTTCGCAAAGTAATCCGCACTTTGAATAAATTTGAAAGGTAATTCAACTACCAAATTAACTCCATAATTAAGAGCAATATCAGTCTTTTTAAACTTATCTATTAAACTTAAATCACCACGTTCAGTAATCCATCCAGACATAACAAGTATTATATTACTATCTGGATACATTTCTTTAATCTTATTTAAATGATATAAATGACCGAAGTGGAATGGGTTATATTCGCAAATAATACCAATATTCATATTTCTCACCACCAATACTATATCACAAATTTTTCAAAATAAATACACAATATTTTTAAAAACATGACAAATTTCTATCATAATTATATTTTATAATCATTATAGAAAGGAGGTAAAATGAATAATATAAAAATAATTGGTTACAAATGTAGTAACGGAATTAAATTAAAAAAGAATATTTCTAAAGTATCTAATGAATGTGATGTAGAGTTAGAACTACTGGAAGGAGATGAATATTTAAATAAATATAATATAAAGAATATACCTGGACTTATCATAAATGAAAAAAAGGTAAGTGAAGGTAAAGTTCTTAATGATAGAGAAATACTTAGAATGATAAAAGTTTTAAGTTAAAGGTTGATTTTTTTGAATTTTAAATATATAATGGTATAGTCAAAAGGAACAGGTGAAACTATGGAATTTGATATTGTAAGATTAAATAATAACATTGAAAAGATTATTCCAATAAATGAAACTTATTCTTTTACTTTAGATGAGTTAAGTGGTACTGATGTGCTTAAACTTGATGATGTTAAAGTTGAAGGAGAAATATTAAAAAATAGTTTAGGAAATATTGAATTGAACGTAGATGTAGAAGGCGTTATGGTGTTGCCATGTGCCTTGACACTTAAGCCTGTAGATTATCCATTTGCGATTACAATAAGTGGAGAAATCGATGAATTGATGGAAAATTTTGATGAAAATCAAAGAAATTTTCAAAATACTATTGATATTTTGCCAATAATATGGGAAAATATATTAATGGAAATTCCAATGCGAGTTGTGAGTGAGGAAGCCAAAAATCAAGATATTAATATGTCTGGTGATGGTTGGAAATTCGTAACTGAGGAAGAAGATGAAAAAAGTCCACTTAGTGAACTTATGGATATGTTAGATGATAGTGAGGTGAAATAAATGGCTGTACCATTTAGAAAAGTTAGTAATACTAGAGGTAGAAAAAGAAGAACACATTACAAAATTAGTGAAAATGCAACAGTAAAATGCCCAAAATGTGGTGCTGAAGTTAGACCACACAGAGTATGCTTAGCTTGTGGAACTTACAAAGGTAAAGAAATAGTTAAAAATGAAACTGCTGAATAGTTTCATTTTTTTTGTAATAAATTATGGGTACCAATTTATTAATAAGTGTGGTATAATCATATTAATTGAAGCAGATTTAGTAGTTATTTTAATGGTAATTAGAAATTTAGCGGCTGATGAAAGCTAAACAAGTTAAAATAATGAAATACCTTTCAAATCGGGTTAATCCGTTAAAGTTAAGAGATCATAAGTATTATGAAGTAGGGTGGTACCGCCATAAATAGGCCCCTACATTTGTAATACTTTTTTATTTAAAATTAAAGGAGATGTTATAATGGAATTAAATAAATATATAGATCATACTAATTTAAAAAACACGGCTACTTTAAAAGATATAGAAAAACTATGCAATGAAGCAATTAAATATAAATTTGCAAGTGTTTGTGTTTATCCATATTATGTACCACTTGCTAAATCCTTGCTTAAAGATACTAATGTAGAGGTTTGTACTGTAATAGGTTTTCCAAGTGGAATGAGTACTAAAGAAACTAAGGTATATGAAGCAATAGATGCAGTTGAAAAAGGTGCTACAGAAATAGATATGGTTATAAATATTTCTGCATTAAAGAATAAAGATTATGATTATGTAAAAGAAGAAATAGAAGAAATTAGAGATGCTATTGATGGAAAAGTACTTAAGGTAATAATTGAAACTTGTTTACTAAGTGAAGAAGAAATAATAAAAATGACTGAAATATGTAATGAAACATTTGTTAATTTTATTAAAACTAGTACAGGTTTTAGTGAATATGGAGCTAGAGTGGAAGATGTAGAACTAATTAATAAACATAGAAATGAAGTTTTAGAAATAAAAGCTAGTGGTGGTATCAAAAGTTATGAAAAAGCAGAGCTAATGATTAATGCAGGTGCTACTAGACTTGGTACAAGTAGTGGAGTTAAATTAATGGAATGTGATTGTGAAGAATGTCATTGCCATGAAGATGATTGTGAATGTAATGATGCTTGTAATTGTAAGGAGGAAAAATAATGAATTTATTTGAAGATTTAAAATGGAGAGGACTTATTAAAGATATAAGTTCACCTGAGTTAGAAAAAAAATTAAATGAGGAAAAATTAACTTTTTATATAGGAACAGATCCAACTGCAGATAGTATGCATATTGGACATTTCTCATCTTTTTTAATAGCTACTAGATTAGCTAAATACGGTCATAAACCAATTTTATTAATAGGTGGGGCAACAGGTCTTATTGGTGATCCAAAACCTAGTAAAGAACGTCAAATGATTACAAAAGAAGAAGTAGAAAAAAATGTCGAAGGATTAACTAATCAAGCTAAAAATATATTTGGTTTTGAAGTAGTAAATAACTATGATTGGACTAAAGATATTAATATTTTAGATTTTTTAAGAGATTATGGTAAATATATTAATGTTAACTATATGTTAGATAAAGATATAATTAGTAGAAGACTTGATACAGGAATTACTTTTTGTGAATTTGCATATACTTTATTACAAGGTTTAGATTTTGTTTATTTAAATGAATCAAAAGGAGTAACACTTCAAGTAGCAGGCTCAGATCAATGGGGAAATATTACAACAGGTATAGAACTTGCTCGTAAGAAAAATAATGTTGAATTATTTGGTATGACTATGCCACTTGTTTTAGATGCTAATGGAGTTAAATTTGGTAAAACAGAAGGAAATGCTTTATGGTTAGATAAAAACAAAACATCTAGTTATGAATTATATCAATACTTAATTAATTCAGATGATGCATGTGTCATTGATTATTTAAAGAAACTAACTTTCTTAACTAAAGAAGAAATAGAACAAATAGAAAAAGAACATAATGAAGCTCCTCATTTAAGAATTGCTCAAAAAACACTTGCTAAAGAAGTAATAACTTTCTTACATGGTAGTGAAGAATTTGAAAAGGCTTTAAAAATGAGTGAAGTATTATTCAGTGGTAATGTAAGTGATTTAAGTGCTGAAGATATAAAGATTTGTTTTAAAGGAGTACCTAGCTTTGAAATAAATAAAGAGATGACTTTAATAGACATGTTAGTAAATAATAATATTTGCTCATCACGTAGAGAAGCAAGAGAATTTTTAAATAGCAATGCTATTAGTATTAATGGAAACATAGTAACAGATGAAAATTTAACAATAAATAAAGATTTTGCTATTGATAATAGTGTTATTGTTGTAAGAAGAGGTAAAAAGAAGTATTTTTTAGGAATTATTAAGTAATTCCTTTTTATATAACAGAAAAACTAAAGATAAACAAAATAGTACAAAATAAAAATCTTTCTAAAAAAATTTATAATGCATCTTGGTATCAACTAATAAAACAACTAGAATATAAAAGCAAATGGAAAAACAAAAAGTTTTATCAGATAGAAACATATTATCCAAGTAGTCAAATATGCAATAGATGTAGATACCAAAATAAGAAGGTGAAAGATTTAAGTATAAGGGAATGGGAATGTTCTAACTGTACTAATAATAATGAGATATATATAAATTCAAGTTTAAATATAATGTTTGAAGGATTGAAGTTATATATGAAGAAAACAACAAACGAACTGCAGTCAAGTTAAAATTTTGACAATAATAAAATAAGTAGGGTGGCAACCATCCGAAGTTGGTCTATTGAGAAGCATAAGCTTCAATGAAGTAGAAAAGCATAACTGTGAGATTAGACAGGTCAAATTTTATTTTGACTTTGTTCTAAAAATTATTGACAAACTAAAACAATAATGTTATTATATATGACATTACAAATGAAATTGGGGGTATTGTTATGTACGAAGAAAGAAAAGATAAGTTTTCATTTAAAAGTTTTTTTCTAACTCTTTTACTAGTACTTTTATTCATATTTTTGTTATTATGGATTTTTCCCACCAGATGGGATGTAAACAAATTACAAAGTGCTTATGATTTAGAAAGACTATCTGTTCTTTATGACGAAATTTTTGCAAATAATGTAGAAAGAATGAAAGATGCAGCTATTGGGTATTTCACTAATGAAAGAATGCCTCAAACAGTAGGTGAATCTAAAAAATTAACTTTACAAGAAATGTATGATTTACACTTAGTGTTAAAAATGAAAGATAAAGATGGAAATGCATGTGATGCAAATAAATCTTATGTCGAAATGACTAAGTATACTGAAGAATACAGATTAAAAGTTAACTTAAGTTGTGGAGGATATGAAGATTATATTATAGTTTATTTAGGATGTTATGATTATTGTGATGGTGGAATATGTGAAAAACGTGTATCAACACCTAACGAAACAACTGCAAAAGAAGAAAAACCAACAACTTCAACTCCTGTTGTAGATGAACCAGATACACCGGATACACCAAAAGATCCAACTACGCCAGATACACCATCTGATACAGATAAACCAGATGAACCAACTGTGCCAGATGTTCCAACAATTATAAAAAAATATATGTATGAATACAAATTAGTTGTAGATGATTGTACAACTTGTACTAATTGGTCTGATTGGCAAAAAGAATCTGTAAGTTCTACTGATGATACAAAAGTAGAGACTAAAACAGTGAAAGAATTAACTGGTTATACTACTACAAAAATACAAACAGCTATTAAAACAATAACTACTACAAAGAAAATTAAAGAAAAATACATAAGTAGTTATACAACAGAATTAGTTGTTGTAGATAGTTATGAGGTTGATACTGGTAAGACAACAACAAAAGAAGTAACAGAAGAGGTAGTTGTTGATACAATTGAAGTATTTAAAGAAATTGGTTCTGATAGTAAAGTTCCAAAAGATACAGAAACTACAAAATATAAAAATGTAACTTCATATAAGGATGATTCTTGCTCTTATTGCGAAGATGAAACTATGTATACTTACGAAATATGGACAGTTGAACCTGTATATGATGTTGTAACTAAAACAGTAACAGTTCCTGTATATATAACTGAATATGTATATGAGGAACAAAAAGTTCCAGTATATGATTATAGAGTAGTTGAGAAAAAAGAAACTAAGCAAGAACCTGTTTATACAGAAGTACAAATTCCAAATTATGAAAATATAACTTATTATAGATATCAAACTTGTACAACTAAGAAAGGTTATACTGATACAGAATGGAGTTATAATAAACTTGATACTAAGTTAATTGGTAAGGGGTATAAATTAACTGGTAATGTCAAGGAAGTATAAAAAAGTGTTTTAACACACTTTTTTTGCCCTTTTTTATTTGACAAAGAAATTTGTATGTGTTAAGATTATTATAGTAAAATAGAGGACTATAGGAGGTGAACTATGAAAGAAACATATATATTTGATTATGTAAATGAAAATGAGTTTAGAAAACTTGAAAGATCAATAAAAAAATATAATATGTTAGCGTATAAAAAATTATATTTTGAATTTTATCCTGCTTTAAAAGAGGGAAACTTTTTAGGAAAACTTATTTCTACTAATCAGGCCAACAATACATCTTCTTATGAATTGAAATTACCAACAGATGCTATGTTTTCTAAAGTTCACGGAGATATAAAATTATACTATCATGTATATCATAAAGAAAAAATTGTTATGCTAGATAAATTTGAGCCTATGGAAATTTTAAGTGAAGGTCATGCATCTGAACTTGTTACATATAAAGGTGTAATGGTATCAAAACAGCATGCTGAAAAAGATATGTTTAAAATAAATTTATTAAATATGATACAAAAATAAAAGAACTAGTCAATTTGACTAGTTTTTAAATTATTTGAAAATAAGAATCTTCTAAATCATTATCATAAATTTTTATGACTTTAAATAATTTAGTGACATTTTCTTTATTTATTTGAAATACTAAATTTTTGTTCCTTTGTCTGCCAGCTTCAATTCCACTTCTAGAAACTCTACCAACAATATCCACTATAATGATATCTTGTTTTAATAATTCAATAAATTTTTCAAAAGAAATGAATTTATAAAAAATTATTTTGTAATATCTAAAATATGGACAATTATCTATAGTCTTTTTGCTAGCAAAAACTAGTGCTAAAGTAGAAAGTTTTAACTCTAGACGATTTTTTAGTGTTTCAAAATTTATAAAAGAACTTTTCTCGATTAAATTATTCATTATGTCATATACGGATAAATATAACTTTTGTTCTTCATCTGAAATTTCTAACTTAAAATAATATTTATTATTTACTAAAACCTTTTTATTACAATTTAAAGTAGCATTTAATTGTTTTTTATCTTTGTAAATAAAATCACTTTTACCATATTTGTTTAAAATTTCATTCATTTCATAAAGTGATGGTCCATCAAAAGCAGAAGAAAAAAGTGTAATAGGGTAACGACTGAATCTTTGAGTACATTTAATTTCTATTCCTTGATAATCAGGAAAATATAGGCTATCGGCTTTTTTATCTAGTAATGTTTCAAAAGTTAATCCAGCACTATTAGTAAAATTGTTTATACCTTTTATCCATCTTTTTTTAGATATAGTTTTAAATTCTTCTAATAAATTTTTACAATTTTCATCCATAATTTTTTTGCTTAATTTAATTATTTTGGTTAGTTGAATAACGGGTGGTTGTAGGTGAGTCCAAAGAATCCACCATTGTTTTTGTAATAGCAGTGTAAGAGTAAAAAAAAAGAATAAATCTTTTGTTACTCTTAAAGTGGTGCGAGTGAAGGGACTTGAACCCCCATGCCGTAAGGCGCTAGATCCTAAGTCTAGTGCGTCTGCCAATTTCGCCACACTCGCAAATAAAAAATGGTGGATCTTGTAGGACTCGAACCTACGACCGCCCGGTTATGAGCCGGATGCTCTAACCAACTGAGCTAAAGATCCATCGACTTAATTAATATATCACATATTTTA
>JAFTRC010000002.1 GCA_017462455.1 Bacilli bacterium
TATATAACAATAAATCTATATAGTTATACCTATCTCCAATCTTTATTTTATACTCATTATCGACATATGAAAAACCATCACCTAATTCTTTCATGAAAGTATTTAATTGTTCTAATATTATTTGTTTTAAATATTTCTCAGTTATTTTTTCTAAATTATATGTATTTTTTAATATTATTGGATTCTTTATAAAATCTTTTATTTCTGTTTTTTCTTGAGTTATTAATTTATTCTTAGTATTTTCATCTAATCTTTCATATTCTCTACTTTTAATTTTGTTTCTAAGTTCTCTAACACCTAAATTCTGTTTAACAGCAATATCAATATAGTAATTAATTTTATTTATATCTTTTAAATATAACAACTCGACATAATGACTCCAACTCAATTGGTCCGACACTGTCGGGCTTTTTTGAAGAATTAAAAAAAATTGTCTTATATTTTTTAATAATGTAACATTGAATTTTTTACCTAATTCTCTAGTCAATTTAACTGAATATTCTTTTATTAATCCATTTCCATATTTTGCTCTCTGTTCTCCACCTTGAGCTTCTATTAATATCCTACCTACATTATAATAGGTACTTAAATCATTTCTATTTTTAGAATGATCTTTCGCCTTTTTATACACTTCATTGTTTATTAATTCTTCTTTTATTTGATTGTAATAATCCATATTACACCTCCTGTTGTTACAATCTATCACATCTAAAAATATTAATCAAATGAAGGTTTTTATTAATTTGTAAACTTATTTTTACAGAAATAAAAAAATTACAGGTAGATTTTTAATTCCTGTAATTTTTCATACTACAATTTTATAAAAATAATAAAATTTTATTTTTTAATCAAATAAGCTAAGTTGATTTGATTCACTCATTCCATTAAATATACCCATAGATTTCATTTTATCTATAAGAGTACCTGATACTTTAGCTCTATATTGAACTTCTTCAATACTTAAGAAATCTCTTTTTTCTCTTTCTTCTACTATATTTTTAGCAACTGTATCCCCTAGTCCATCTATACTAGAAAATGGTGGATAAATACTTGTATCATCTCTTACACCCCAAACAGTTGCATTACTCTTATCTAGGTCTACTGGTAAGAATTTAATACCACGAGCGGTTGCTTCTAAACAAACTTTTAAACTTTCTAGTTGTCCCATCTCTTTATTTGTTGCTTCATATCCTTTGTTTTGTATTTCTACTATTTTATTTTTAATTGCATCATAACCTTTTATCATTGTTTCAACGTCTACATCTGTAGCTTTACTAGTAAGCCATGAAGCATAAAAATATACAGGCATATGAACTTTATACCAAGCTATTCTAAAAGCACTTATAACGTAAGCGGCAGCATGGGCTTTAGGGAACATATATTTAATCTTTCCACAAGAATCAATAAACCATTTTTCTATTCCTGCTTTTTCCATTGTTTCTTTATGTCCTGCCCAAGTTTCAGGATCTTTACTAGCTCTTCCTTTACGTACAAATTCCATTATTTTAAATGCTTTTATTGGTTCAACACCTTTATACATCAAATAAACCATGATATCGTCACGACACCCTATAACTTCTTTAAATGGAACTATATTATTTTTTATTAATTCTTGAGCATTACCTAACCAAACATCAGTACCATGAGAAAGTCCTGATATTTTAATAAGTTCTGCAAAGGTTGTTGGTTTTGTTTCAGCAACCATACCTATTGTGAAAGGTGTTCCAAATTCTGGTATACCAAGTGTTCCTGTTGTACACATTATTTGTTCATTAGTAACTCCAAGTGCTTTAGTAGATGTAAATATACTCATTGTATCTTTATCATCAAGTGGTACTTTTAAAATATCAGTACCAGTTAAATCTTGTATCATACGAAGTTGCGTCGGATCTGAGTGACCTAATATATCAAGTTTTAATAAATCTTGATCGATTGCATGGTAATCAAAGTGAGTTGTTCTCCAAGCACTATTAGGGTCATCTGCTGGGAATTGGAAAGGTGTGAAATCTGATACTTCCATATAGTCTGGTACAACTACGATTCCTCCTGGATGTTGCCCTGTAGTTCTTTTAACACCTGTACAACCAAGAGCTAATCTTTCTATTTCAGCAGTACGCATTACTATATTCTTATCTTCACAATATCCTTTAACAAATCCAAATGCAGTTTTATCAGCAACAGTACCAATAGTTCCTGCACGATAAACATTATCTACACCGAATAATACTTTTGTATATTCATGGGCAGATGCTTGATTTAAATCTGAGAAGTTAAGGTCTATATCTGGTACCTTATCTGCATTAAATCCTAAGAATGTAGCAAATGGCATGTCTTGTCCATCTTTATACATTACTTCTCCACACTCAGGACAATTTTTATCAGGTAAATCAAATCCACTTGAATATTCAGCACCTAATTCATTACCACTATCATCTTTAAATATACTATGTTTACATTTTAAACATCTATAATGAGCTGGAAGTGGATTTACTTCTGTTATACCCATCATTGTAGCAACAAAGCTTGATCCAACAGATCCACGTGAACCTACTAAATACCCATCATCATTAGAGTGTTTAACAAGTCTTTGAGAAATTAAATATATCGGATCAAATCCTCCACCTATAATTCCTCCTAATTCTTTATTTAATTTTTTATCTAAAGTTTCATCAGTTAATTCTCCATCATCTTCAGTCCAATTTTTCTTTAAGTATTCTTTTAACACTTCTTTTACATTATCAAAACCTTTAAGAATTATTTCATGCATTTTAGGAAACACTAATTTTTCAAGTTCTTTTTCTGTTATATTTGGAGTTTCTTCTTTAATAGTTTCACTACAACATTTATAAACGATGTCACCATACAATTCTTTAGCAATTCTTTCTTCTATATTATATGGCAGCGGATTTCCGTACCAATCACTTGCTTTTTCATATACCATTTCTGTAGTAACTTTAGGGCAATCTAAATATTCTTTACCATCATCACTTTTTACTCTAGGTGAGAATGGTATTCCACCAGTATCTATAATAACTTCAAGTTCCTCTACCATATCAAGTACTTTATTAGTATTTTCTACCACTATTTCATAAGATAAATCATCGCCTAAAAATTCAAAATCTTCAAGCATTTCTCTTGTAGTACGAAAATGCATAGAAGGTATCTTAGTAATACTACTTTTAGCAAGTGGATGTCTTCCTCCACCTGGTACTTTTTGGTTTACAATTATTTCACGATATATTTTGTCTTCACGTGTAAAGTGGTGTACATCTCCTGTAGCCACTATTATCTTTCCTGCTTCTTTAGTAGCTTCTACTACTTTTCTTATATGATTTTGTAATTCTAATTCATCTTTAAAGTCACTTGTTTGAATTAAATGATTATAACATTCTGGAGGTTGAACTTCTACATAATCATAAAAGTTAATTATGTTAGTTAATTCTTGCCCTTCTTTACTACGAGCTTGAATGAATACTTCAGATTCATAACACCCACTACCAATAAGTAATCCTTCTCTAAGTTCTTCTAATTTACTTCTAAGTATTCTAGGAGTTTTATAAAGATAAACTGTATTAGCAAGTGAGATTATTTTAAATAAATTTTTTAATCCTGTTTTATTTAAAGCAATCGCATTAAAGTGGAATGTCCTACCAAATTTATGTATTTCATCTTTAGAAATTAATTTATCTAAATCAGATATCACTTTAAAATTTTGTGAGACTAACTTTTGTAACATTTTACTAAATACTAAAGCTGTTCCTTCAGCATCGTAATCAGCTCTATGGTGTGCGTCTTCTTCCCAAGGAACATTATAACGTTTTACTAAAGCAGAAAGCCCATGTCTAGCAAATCCTTGATCTAAAGTTCTTGAAAGTTCTAATGTATCAATAACTGTATTTTTAAATTCACCAAGATTATATTTTTTCATAGCCATTTCAATAAATGAAATATCGAATTTGGCATTATGAGCAACCATAGGTAAATCTCCAGCCCATTCTAAGAAACGTTTTGTTACAGTTTCTTCATCGTCTTTACCTTTAACCATATCATCAGTTATACAAGTAAGTTCTGTAATCTTAGCAGGTATAGGTCTTTTTGGATCTATTAATTCATCAAATCTATCTATAATATTTCCATCACATATTTTAACCGCACCAATTTCAATCATTTGATCTCCACCAGCTGCATTAAATCCAGTTGTTTCTGTATCGAATACTACATATGTAGTTTCTTTTAAAGGTAATGGTTGAGGCCTTACTACTATATTTACAGTATCATCAACTAAAGTAAGTTCTGTTCCATATAAACCTTTAAATTTGTCTTGTTCTTCTTTTTTCTTATTATAAGAACTAATCATTCCATATACAATTGGAAAAGCTTGACAACCATTATGATCTGTTATAGCTACTCCTCTATATCCCATATCTATACATCTACTTACTAACTCACAAGTATGTTTACCTAAATCAAGTTTAGTTAATCCATCCATTTGGCTCATCATAGTATGTGCGTGTAGTTCTACTCTTTTTACAGGAGCATCATCTATTATTTTCTTTTCCTCATGGCTACTTATATTAATATCCATAATACTTAAAACATCTTCATTAGTAAACTTATCTTCTTTTATACTTCCTCTAAATCTATACCAATTACCAGTTTTTAAAGCTTTAGATAATCTTTTTGTTTCTTCATCACCATTAACAAATATCTTGGCATATATACTATCTGTTCTGTCAGTTATTTTTAAAGTAAATATTCTAAGATCTGTTCTAGTTTCTCTAACTTCCATACCAAATATTTCAGCATCTACAGTAATAAGAGGCATCTTACCTGCTATTGTATCTATTCTAGAATTTTCGTCATCAATAACTCTACCTAAAATAACATTAGGATCATCTACTGTTTCTATTCTTTTTGGAGTATAATTCTTTTTCCAGGCTGGTTTATTATCATCTGTAACTTGAGGTTGTTCTTTTAAAACAGATATATCTACAGTACTTCCATCTACTTTAGAATTTTCTATTTCTTCTTGTATTTTTAATGACTCTTCTTCATCTACAAGTATTTCTAATATTATATTAGAATATCCTACTTTATTTAAGTATTCTTCTATTCTTAATTTATACTCTTCCAATTTTTTTAACTCAGCTACGTTATCTACATAAATTACTAATTTATTATCTTCTAATTCTATTTTTGTATCTATAAACATATTTAGCATAGAACTACCTTTACTATAAAATTTAAGTATACTTTTAAAATAGTCTATTATTAAATCTTTATTTATATTTTCTACTTTAAATACCGCACTTACATTTTCTATATTATAAAAAGTATCTCTTAGTTTAGTTATGAATTCATCGTAACTATCTATACTTAAAGTATTGTTTATTTCAATATAAAAACAATAGTTAGTTTTTTCTTTATTAGCAACTATTTTTTCTAATTTAGAATCTTTTAATTCTTTCTTACATTTATCAGATAAATTTAATTTATTTATAAGTACATCTATTTTAGAATTCATACTACTACCACCTTTATATAGTATATCAAAAATAAATTTTAATTTAAACAAAAAAACGAATTTTATTTCGTTTTTTATAGTTATTCAACAATATAATAAGTTATGCCAGCTTCTGTTGTAGTTTGTGTTCCAGTTTATACTGTATCTGCTTTTAAATAATCATTTTGAGCAATAATTATAACAGGTCGTATTCCAGATGCAATTTGATAATTTTCATCCACATATTCACTATAACTATAATGATTATTTGCTATATAACCAGTAGTATCTATATTCATAACTCCATCACCATGTCCAGAGCCAAGTCTATAATTAGTTGAATATACCCATTCTTCGGTCGTTGTATTACAATACTCTCCATCTTTGCACCCCAATAAGACCAACTGTTCATAACTTGGCAAGGTTGCATAAACATCTTCTACGCCCATTGTTTTCAATATAGATTCATAATTTTCTACAAACGTATAAAATTTAGAATTTTCATCATAAACAAATGCAGGTATACTACTTCCATACTCTGATTTCAAATTTCCATCTTCATCATTCCAATAATTTAAATCTGAAAAACTCATATTTCCATATGTAGTCATTCCATTTTTGTAACCTACTACATTTTCATTTTGAACTCCTATCGTACCATCTGGATATGGATTACTTCCAACATTTAAATTATATTTAGTTAATAAAGATATTTTAGTATTTGATGGATGATTTGTTGTATCATTTGGTATTACATAGAAACTTTCTGTACCACATGTTACCTCATCACCGATATCTAATAAAGCATCTCCATCTATATCATTTGTCATTAAACAAGAAGTATCTATATATTCACAATCTAAAGAATTATCAGATGAAACATCAAATGTTATAAAATGATTGTTTATTTTTTCCTTTGTTTTTGGATTTACTTTATTCTTACTTACACTCCCATCTTTAATTAAATTTGATATGTTTAAATAGATTGTTGAGTTGGGTGTTGAAAGTTCAGGATAATCATCTATATTAGAATAAATATATGTTTCTCCAGCAAGACATAAATCATCTACCATAGAAGTATATAGTTTTTCTTCATCTTGTTTAGTAGTTCCTAAAAGTGACGGAAAAGCTACTAAAAATATAGCTACTAATACTACAATGACACCTATAAGCTCTATAAGTGTAAAACCTTTATTATTTATACTATTCATATCATCACCCTATTATATATAAATTTTAACATAATTAATATATTTTTACAATAAAAAAGCTTAAAGAATAATCTTTAAGCACGTGATGCATATTTTCCATCTTCTGTATAAACAGAGATAACTTCATCTTGTTCTATAAATAATGGAACTCTTACAACTAAACCTGTTTCAAGTTCAGCATCTTTAGTAGCATTATTAGTAGTATTTCCTTTAACCGCTGGTTCTGTTTTAACAACCTTTAAATCAACTTGAGCTGGTAAAATAATACCTAATAATTCTCCTTCATAGAAAGAAATTAATACATCTAAACCTTCTTTTAAATAGTTTACATTATCTCCTAATTGATCTTTTGTTAATTCTATTTGTTCATATGTTTCCATATTCATGAAATTATATGAATCTCCATTTGCATATAAGAATTGCATTCCTACTTTTTGTATCATTGCTTTTTCAAGTTTAACACCTGAGTTAAATCTTTTTTCAACGATTGAACCAGTACGTAAATTTTTAAGTTTTGCTTGAACGAATGCAGCACCTTTACCAGGTTTTACATGTGAAAATTCAAGAACTGTAAATATATTATCTTCTAAAAGTATTGTCATACCATTCTTTATATCATTTACGTTAAACATTATATGCTTCCTCCTAACTAATTTTATTTAAACTATTATTTAGTTTCTTTATGAGTTGTATTTTTTTTACATTTTGGACAGAATTTATTTAATTCTAAACGATCTGTAGTATTTTTTTTATTTTTTTCAGTACGGAAATTTTCTTCTCCACATTCAGTACATTTTAGAGTTATTCTTTGTCTTGCTTCTCCTTTTTTTGCCATAGTTTCTCCTCCTTTTTTTAACATTCTCATATATTATAGCAAATTATCCATAAATTTCAAAGTATTTTTGACTAACTTTTTGACTAATTCTCGTATTTACACGACTCATGTTGCCCAATGGGACCTCTTCTGGCGCTACATCTGGTGAAATTACAGTGAAAACCACCTCAGGATCATCAGCTGGAGCATACGCAGAAAATGTATTGGTTGTAGTGGCTGTATCAATTACTCCATCACCATCTGTATCAAGAAAACTTTGAGCTGTACCTGTTTTTCCTGCTGGATTGTGACTATAATCTACATATCCTGATCCTGTACCACCATAATTCATAACTTGTTTAAATCCTTCTTTTACTCTATCAATAAATTGTTGCTCTGTTTTTACTTTGTTTAATTCTTTAGGTTCTGCCTCATAAACTATTTCTGTTAATGATTCTTCAGTTGAATCAAATACTGCCTTAAGTAAATACGGTTGCATTCTACTACCATTATTAGCTATTGTTGACATATATTGAGATATTTGAATTGGTGTATAAGTATCATATTGTCCAATAGAAAAATCCAAAAGCAATCCAGATAACCTATTGCTACCTTCATACCCCAATGACTCATTTGGTAAATCTATTTCTGTTTTTATACCTAATCCAAATTCTGCAAATGTATTTCTATATATATCAAATGCTTCTTCATTTATTACAAGTGGTTGATTATAACTATAATATCCTCCACCTACATTTATAGCAGTTAAAAATTGATATGTATTTGATGAATATTTTAAAGCCGCTATATCATCTATATTACCATATTCTCTATATGAACATTTTAATGGAGTGGCAGCTATTTTTATACAAGCATCATTTCTAACTTCTCCTATTTGTAGTGCGCCTGTATTATATCCAACTATATGAGATGCTCCTTTTACAATAGATCCTGGTGTTACTGAAGATGTTATTACTCCAGGAGTATAATCAAGTATAGTATAACTTCCATCTTCATTTGTAATAATTTGTTTTCCTGCCATAGCAAGTATTTCTCCAGTATCTGGATCATTTATAATTACATAAGATTTATCAAAATACTGTGTATATGCTTCATTTTTAGCAGTTATCAATTCCTCTTCAAGAATTTGTTCCACTGCTTTTTGTAAATTTATATCTATTGTGAGTACTATATCGTTACCACGTGAACCTTTTGTAAGTTCAGTATAGCTACCATCTTCATTAACTTGATATGTAGCTTTAGTACCTTTTAAATATTCTTCATATTGATATTCTATATAACTTGTACCTACTCTATCTGTTAAACTATAACCTTGTTCTAAATAATAATCCTTTAAATTATATGGAATACCACTAGTACTAGTTGATACACTACCTAATATTGTTTTAAATACACTCCCATATGGATAAGTTCTTTCCCAATCTAGTTTGACATTAAATCCTGGAATTATATTTATATTTTCAGCTATTTTAGCATATTCTTCATCTGTTACATCTTTATTTTTTATTGTCTTTTCTGTATAGTAATAACCTTTATTCATTAAATTATATATATAACATGCTTCTCTGTCTAATTCTTCATACTCACTTAAATCTTCGTCAGTTACTCTTTCTACTTTTAAATCTTGTATATCATCACTAGTTAATTTTCTATTTTCTAAATCTTCCCATTCTTCATCAGTAATTCTTTTTTTAGCTTCTTTTGAATTATTTAATACCCAGAATTCTTTCAAATTTATATCTTTTAACTTAGAATAATCTACATCAATAAACTCAGCAACTTTATATGCCATATCTATTTCTTCGCTAGTAGTTACTTTATTTTGTTTTTTATAATAAATAGTTTTTACTGATATATTATCAACTATTATATTTCCATTTCTATCATATATTCTTCCTCTAGGAGCAGAATCACCTTCAATAATATTTACAGTAAGTTCTTCTAAATTTTCTTTATAATACTGATTTCTTAATATTTGGACTTGAAATAGTCTTAACAATAATATAACCATTATTATAATTATAAAAATTACTAATATTTTATATCTTTTTTCAATTATTTCTTCTATATTTATTCTTTCTTTATAATATCTATATTTGTTTATTTTTTTCTTCATTTAGTGTTTTTATTAATTGAAAAAAGAGAATATTTATTTTTATCATCGAAATCACCTACTATTATTTTATTCATTATTATATTATTTAATCATATATTATAATGGTGAATATATGAAAAGTTTAATTAAAAATTATATTGATTTATTAAGTGTTGATAAGTTAAATGAATTCGGTATAAAAAATGATATTCATTTAACTAATAATCAGTTAGAATATTTATTAAATCTAATTCAAAATAATTGGGAAGACATTTTAAAAGATGAGACTAAGTATCTAGATGAATTACAAAAAAATGTAAGTCGTGATAATTTTATAAAAATTAAAGAATTAGTTATATATTACAAAAAACGATATAAAGGATATTTATTCTAATATATCCTTTATTAAATTTTCATTAAATTCTTTATTTCTTATCATTTCTATTTCTTGTTTATATGGAGGATTTTTTTCTACATAAGGAGTTTCTAATATTTTGGGAATTCCTTTTAGTTTGTCATGATAAATTATTTTTATTAAATTATCGAATCCTATTTTACCTATTCCTATATTATCGTGTCTATCTTTATGTGTATTTATTTCATTTTTTGAATCATTTATGTGTATAACTTTTAAATATTTTAATCCAATTATTTTATCAAATTCATTTAGTATAGAATCAAAATCACTTAAATCATATCCTGAATCATTCAAATGACAAGTATCCATACATACACCTATTTTATCCTTTAACTCTACTCCATCTATTATTCTTTTTATTTCTTCAAAGTTTCTTCCCAACTCTGTACCTTTTCCTGCCATAGTTTCTAAACAAATTGTTACTTTTGTATCGTCTTTTAAAGCTACATTTAATGAATCAATTATGTTTTGTATACCTTGATCTATTCCTACACCAACATGACTCCCTGGGTGCAACACAAGTTTATCTACACCTAAACTTTCTACTCTTTCTAATTCTTCTTTTAAAAATCTCACATTAAAATCAAAATTATTTGAATTAGCTAAATTTATTATATAAGGAGCATGTACAACTACATTTTTAATATTTATGTTATTTAATTTCATAAGTTCTAATCCTTTTTTAGTTAATTCAGAATTTATTGGTACTCTTGAAGTATTTTGTGGAGCACCAGTATAAAACATAAATGTATTAGCATCATAACTTATGGTTTCAAGTACACTACCTACTAATTGATCATCTTTTTTAAAAGATACATGTGAACCTATTATTAATTCCATTTTATCACCAATATAAGTATATCAAAAAAAACGCATTATTTAAATACGTTTTTTAAATTTCATAGTCATCTTCATATTGAATTCTATAATCTTCTAATAATTGATTTAATATTAATGGATTATTTATTTTTTGACTATAAACTTCTCCATTTTGATTTATTTCTTTTAAAACAGCATACTCTTGTGTAGGTTCATTATTCTCATCTAGTAATACTGATAAGAAATAATCTTCACCTTGTAAATCTGTTTCTAATAACAATAAATAATTTTTATTGTTAGCTAAAGTTATCACAGTGTCAACCTTCATATCCTTTTTCCTCCATTACATACTTTTAGCTTTTTCTTCATTTGGTAATATAATATTACCATTTTCATCTATTTCATATATATTACCATTTTCAAACATTTCTACATCAATGACATTGCCTTTTTCATCAACAGCTTTCATTTCTTCTAAATTATCAACTGAATCTCCAGCCTCTAACTCAAGAACCGTATTTTTTCTAGCTTCTTCTAAAGCGTAAAAATGGTTTTCAGCTTGTTGTTCTTCTTCTAAACGACTTATTTCTTGTTGTTGTGAATTATATTTTGCTCTTTTTCTTAATACTGAAGCAAATTTCTTTAATAATATTTTTCTTTCTATAGCTGATAATTTTTGAGAATTATTTATTCTATCATCAATTTGTTCAGCTTTATTTTGAAATTCCATTTCATCTATTAAAGTATAATTTATTTTTAAAGATTTTATTTCTCCATTAATTTTTTTATATTCTTCAGATTTATTTGGTAATAATCCAGCTCCTATAAGTCCAACACCACCAACGCCTGTTGCAATACCTAATCCTTGTAATAAAGTAGCAGTCCCTGCAGCTTTTGTAGCAGCTACTGCAGCAGTATTTGCAGCGGCAGCTAATGTTTGTCCTCCTATAGTCCAAGCACCACTTGCAACATTAAATACATTTGACATTCCTGTAACTGCAGTTACTTGATTTGCTAAAGCAACATTTGCACTGTGTAATGCAGCTTGTTCTCCTACAGATGCAGCATGCCATAAACTACTATTAGTCATCATTTGAGACATTAATCCAGCAGTATTTGCAGCTTCACTTGCAGCAACTAAAGCAGGTAAAACTTGAGTAGCTATTACTACTACTGAGATTGTTAAAGCTGTTAATCCTAATGCAATTAGAATTTGTTTTTTATGAGCTTTTACCCATTCCCAAGCTGTTGATTTTACTACTTTAACAGGTTCTTCATCAAATATAGGATTTTCTTTAGATTTAACATATCTATCAAATACATCTACAAAGTCTGTATTACCGCTATTAATATGATAATTATCAGCTTCATCTATCTTTGATTTTAATGCTGCTAATTTTTCTTCATCTGCTTTAATAGCTTTTTGATCATATTGATCCTCATTTGCATATTTTAGATTTTCTTCTTGGATTTCTTCATATTTTTTAGCTTTTATTTCTTCAAATTTTATTTTTCTATCTATTTCTTCTAACTTAGATTCTATAATTCCTTCTTCATATTCTTTTAAATTTTTATTTATAATTGATTTTTCTTCTAATAAATCATTATATTTTTTTCTTATTTCCTCTAATTCTTCATCAGTAGTAACAGAAATATTTTTAACACGTAAACTATTTAATTCTTCTTCTATCTCAGTTAATCTCTCTTCAAAATTATCTTTTTCTTGTTCCATTTTTTCAATAAGTTCTACTTTTTCTTTTTCATGTTGTTCTACTAATTCATTGCAATTATCTATTACATTTTGTAAATTAGCATTTATAATAGCAACTGGAAAATTTTGTATTAAATAATTTTCTTTATTATTTAACTTAGTTTCTAATTCTTCTACTTCTAATCTTGTATCTTTAATAGAATCCTCAAGTTCAATAAGGTTATTAGCAATATTTTCTGCATGTTCTTCATACTTTTTAGCAATTAACTCACGTAATTTAGTTATTTCTTCTTCATTCTCTTTAACCGCTTCTTTACTATTTAATCTAAAAACAGTTGAATAAAACAATTCTTTTTCTTCAACATTCCAAGTATTTCTTATCCATAAATCCAATTCTTTTAATTCTTCATCTGAAACCATAATTTCACTCCTTTTTTTTGTTTTAAATTTAACACATATATTATATCAAAAAATATTCTAAAAGTCTATTCCTTGTTTTCTAACGTATCACACATTTTATTTATAAACTGAGCACTTATATCTTGTAAAGTATTTAAATAAGCAAACAAAGCGTGTAAAAATTCATCTTCAGTTAAATTATTTCTATTTATATTTAACATTTCTTTGTTTAACATCATATTAGGCATTACACCAAATTGAGTACATATCTTTGAATAATTAGAAATTAATTCTTCTAACTCATTTATTATTTCTTTTCTTTTTGTTTCTTTTGGTAAAAGTTTGTAATATTCAATTAACCCACTAAAAGCTTCTTTTTGTACTTCCATTAAGCTACCTTCATCTTAACTTTCTCGTTTTCTTCTAATAATTGTTGCTTTTGTCTTTCATTTATAATGCTTATCATACGAGTTGTGGCTAATTTCATATTACTAATCTTTTTATATTTATCTTTAAATGCATAATAACTATCTGTATTCTTTTTATCTATTTGTAATTTTTTACTATTTACTTCTTCAGTTCTTTTTTTATCATTAAGACCATTTATTCTATTTAGTTGATCATCGAAATATTTTATTTCTGATTTTAAAGCATTTAATTCATCGCTAGAAGGATTTTTTGAATTTAATAATAAAACATATTCGTTATATTTTTGATTTCTTTGTTTTTGTAACTCTTTTTTGTCTACACCTATGATCATATACATCCTCCTACTCTTTATTAATTATATAAAAAAAGACTGACTTAGTCAATCTTTTAAGACTCCATTTTCTTTAAACTTTTATGTCCTTTCATAATTTTTACTATTCCATGAGGATGAGCAAAAGCTATTGTTAGAATAGATTTATCAACGCTTATAACAACTCCTTCTCCATATTTATCATGTATAACTTTTTCTCCAGGAGTATATTCCTCATATTGATTTATGTTAGAACTTTTAAATATTTTGTTAAGTTTACTGTTAGTATTTTGTTTTATTTCTTCTTTATCTAAATATTCATTACTTATTTCTTCTATAAATCTACTAGGAGGATTATAACTATCTTGTCCATATAAAAGTCTTTTCTTAGTATTTAATAAAGTTAAATCTTTTCTAGCACGTGTTATAGCTACATAACAAAGTCTTCTTTCTTCTTCTATTTCATCATTGCTATATAAACACATACTGTGTGGGAACACACCTTCTTCAAGACCTACTAAGAATATATAATCAAATTCTAATCCTTTAGCATAATGAACTGTCATAAGAGTTACTACATCAGTACGATTTTTGTGTTCCTCTACATCTGATACTAGACTTATTTCATCTAAGAATTCAGCAAGTGATACTACTCCATACTTTTCCTCAAATGATTTTGTTATTGACTTAAATTCCTCTAAGTTTTCTAATCTAGATTGTGACTCTATAGTATCTTCTATTTCTAATTCTTTTCTAATACCAGTTTTATCTAATACTAAGTCAACTAATTCTGTTAAAGATAATTGTTCACTCATTTGTTGTAATTCTAATATTATTTTTTTAAATTCTAATTCTTTACCACTATCTATAGTATTAAATATACTTTCATTTAGTATATTAGCTTTAGTAGTTAAATTTTCCATAGTTTTAAGACCTATACCTCTTTTAGGTACATTTATTATTCTAGTTAAACTAATATCATCACTAGGATTATAAATAAGCTTTAAATAACTAATTAAATCTTTAATTTCTTTTCTATTATAAAAGTAAAAACTTCCTACTACTTTATATGGAATATTTTCTCTTAAGAATGCTTCTTCTATATTTCTTGATTGAGCATTAGTTCTATAAAGAATACATATTTCTTCTAAAGGGACATTTTCTTTAATCAATTTCTTAATATTTGAAACAACATAATTAGCTTCATCTTTCTCATCATCACATCTTTTATATTTAATTTTTTCTCCTGTAGTATTATCAGTCCAAAGATCTTTTTCTTTTCTATTTTTATTATTTTTTATTACATCATTTGCCGCACTTAATATATTTTTAGTAGAACGATAATTTTGTTCTAAAAGTATTGTTTTTGTATCTTTATAATCTTTTTCAAAATTCAATATATTTCTATAATTAGAACCTCTAAAACCATATATACTTTGATCTGGATCGCCTACTACACATATATTTTTATATTTCGCACTCAACATTTTAGTAAGTATATATTGTACTTGATTTGTATCTTGATATTCATCTATTAAAATATATTTAAATCTTTCTTGATAATACTTTAGTATTTCTTTATTTTCATTAAATAGAATTATTGGAAGCATTAACAAATCGTCAAAATCTAAACTATTATTTACTTTTAATTTCTTTTGATATTCAATATATACTTTAACAGTTACTTCATCTATTTCATTGTTTGTAAATTTGTCTAAATCACTAGGTGACATCAATTCATTTTTCGCACTACTAATTTTATTTCGTATTGTTTTTGGATTAAAGAATTTAGGGTCTAAATTCATATCCTTTAATATTCTTTTTACAGTAGCTAATGAATCATCTGAATCAATAATTGTAAAGTTAGATTTAAAACCTAATTTTTCATAATGTCTTTTAATTATTGAAAGTCCAAAAGAATGGAATGTAGATATTTGAATCACATTAGAACTTATCCCTAACAAATTTTCCACTCTACTTTTCATTTCATTTGCAGCTTTATTTGTAAATGTTATAGCAAGTATATTATATGGATCTATACCTTTTTCTTCTATTAAATAAGCAATTTTTGTAGTAAGTACTTTCGTTTTTCCACTACCTGCTCCTGCAAGTATTAACATAGGTCCATCGGTATTTATTACTGCTTCTTTTTGTTTATTATTTAAATTATCTATATTCATATTGTTACTCCTATTCACTAGTAACAATTATACCAAACATCAGTTTGATATTCAATATATTTAAAAGAAAAAAGATAGAAAAAAATCTATCTTAACGTTACTATTCACAGCCTAGATAATTTAAATCCATAAAAAAAATAGCGAATTGCTATTTTTTTCGCTTTCTATCTTTTTTATATTCAAAGAAGTTGTTTGTAAATTCTTGATTGCTCTTTTTACCTTCTTCTATTAATTCATTTCTTTTCTTTATCCCTTCTGTTATTTCATCATCATTAAATCTTTCTAATTTATGTTTTTTTATGTCCTTTTTGACCTCCTAATGGTTTGTTTGATTTTATTATACTATTAGGGACTATTTTATTTTTATCTAGTGGAGTTTTACTTGTTGGCATACTACAATTTGTTGAATCGTTATTTATTATAGCTCTTAGTCTAGCTATTTCTTTGTTTTTATCTTCTATTACTTTTTCATATTTTTCTATTGTTTGTTGATTTTCTTTTTCTACTATTTTCTTTACTTCATCAAATCTATTTTGTAATGTTTTATTTTAACATTTATATCGTCTCTTAAGAGACTCTGATATCAGATTCAGAGATAATTACAACTGGGCGGACACCACTGAAGAAGGCACTGAAGAAGTCGCCGTCGTCGAAGATGCCACCGGAAGCCACGATCCACACAAAGTCGTCGTCAAAAGCAGAGCCACTCCAATAACTTGTTGAATATACCCATGATGGGGCATTTGTACAAGAATTATCACTCGTTGAACACCCTAAATTAATTAACTGATTGTTACTTGGTAATGTTGATATTATCACTTTCATACCCATTTTTTTTAATATATTTCCATAATTTTCTACATATGTAAATGGGGTTGCATTACTGTTATATATAAATGTTCCTGAATCTACTTCTCCCCAATATGTAGTTCCTGTTGATATATAATCTTCAAAAGATGCAAAAGCTACTGTTCCATTACATCCTGCCCATTCATTAAATGCTATTATATCATCAAATGTCCCAGAATAAGCTTCATTCATTTCTTCTTCTGTAAAATTACAATAACTAAAATCAAGGTTGTTTCCTTCCAAATTAGAAACCGCACCTGTCGCACTAGCATTTTGTATTCCTAATGTACCTTCTACTGTATCATTTCCTACATTTAAGTTATATTTTGATAATAAAGCTACTGTTCCTTCTACTGATTCTGGGTGTGCTACCGTATCATTTGGAATTACATAGAAGCTTTCACTTCCACATGTGACCTCATCTCCTACTCCTATTGCCCCTATCGTGTTATTAAAGTTTTCATCTGCTACATCATTTGATAATATGCATGTACTTGCTTCTGGTAAAACTGGCATTTCACTTGTTTCTTGTGTTCCATATGTTAAATAGATATTTCCAAAATTTACTTCAAATGGTCCATCTGCTCTTGTTCCATTTGATCCATATGATAGCGTTATCGTTACTGTTTCACTATTTCCTTGTAATAACTCATGATCTTCTATCCCTAAAGTTGTTGATGTTGCACTCTCACTTCCTACCGTTACTGTCGCACTTATTGAATTACAGGCACTTGCTACTAATGTTTCACTTGTTCCTGGCATTGCTATACAATTTTTAAATACTCCTATTTCTAAGTTTTGAAATACTATACTTGTTAAATATGCATCATATTTTCCTGTATTTCTTGCATAAAAAGTATAACTAACACTATCTCCTGGTTCTGTAAAAGTTGCACTTAAATTCTCTATTGTTGGATATGTTCCACTATTATCTATTGTTGCTTTAGTTGCTGTTAATGTCGTTGGATTTACTGTTGGTGTTATTGCATTTGTTTCTAGTGCTGTACTACTTGATGAAAATACTACACTAAATGTTGAAGAATCTGGATCTACACTTAAACTTGATTTGATTAATAAACTACTTGAAA
>JAFTRC010000011.1 GCA_017462455.1 Bacilli bacterium
ATATACATTACTGTTGAAATTGCAAATCCCTTATTATTAAGCTTCATAGTCTCACCTACTCTTATATATAAATTATATATCATTATTAAAAATAATTCTAGATGTATTTAGATTGTTTTTAAAATTCTTTTATTGTATAATAAAGGTGGTGATAATGAAAATATGAAAAAGAAAAAACAGATTAAGGTTAGAACATGGGTTAAAATAGTGTTTCTATTAATTATCGTAGTAAGTTCTTTAGTTTTGTATAGTAGATATTTAGGTATTAAAGGTTTAGAAGTTAAAGAATATGGTATTGTTGATTCTAAATTACCTGGTAATTTCTATGGATTTAAAATAGTTCAAATAAGTGATATTCACTATAAAGTAACTACTACTAAAGAGGATTTAGAAAATATAGTAAAGGAAATAAACAAGTTAAAACCAGATATTGTTTTACTTAGTGGTGATTTATTTGATTCGAATATAAAATATAAAAAGAAAGATTACGAAGATTTAACTAATATACTAAGTTCTATTGATTATAATATTGGTAAATATGCAATTACTGGCGAAGATGATTTAATATTTGATGAATGGGAAAATATAATAACTGATAGTGAATTTATTAATTTAAATGATAAATATGAAATTATATTTAATGAAGGTATAGAACCTATATTACTTGTTGGAGTAAGTTCAAATTATAAAGATAATCATATAAAAGAGACAATAGATACTATTTATTCTAGTATTACTGATAGTTATAATTATTCAATTCTTCTATTACATGAACCTGATTTTATAGATAAAATAGATTATTCTAAATTTAATTTAATACTTGCAGGACATTCTCATAATGGACAAATAAAAATACCTTTTATAGGAGGTATATTAAAAGATAAATATTCTAAAAATTATTATGATGAATATTATAATTTAAATAATACTAAATTATATGTTTCTAGTGGGATTGGTACTAGTAAATATAAATTTAGATTTTTAAATAAACCATCAATTAATTTATATAGATTAAGGAATAAGTAATTATTTCTTTTTTTGTACTCATATAATTTTAGTGGTGATAATATGTCCAAGTATCATAAAAAAGAAGAAGTAAATGCGATTAATATTCAATTAATCGCCTTAGTAGCAACTGTAATTACAGCTATTATATCTATTATTATCACTTATAATCAAAAACTTGAAATAGAGGAAAAAGATACTTTATTTACACCTAAAGATTCTTTAAAAATTACATTATTTAATAGAAAATTAATACTTATACTATCTTTTGTATTTTTATATGTTAACTTTATATTACTTAAAATTTCTAAAGAAGAAGGTGAAGATTTAAAGCCTTATAATTTACAAATAATTGCTTCTATATTAATTATAGCTAGTGGATTAATAGCACTTTATGTAGTTAGTTTATCTACAACTGAAAATGTATCTGATGTAGAAAATCCTATAGTATAAACGAAAAACCCCAAAAGGGGTTTTCTAGTAGTAAGGAGTGTTTATTCAAGGTTTTTCAACCTTGTAATTAGATTTTAATATATACATGTGTTTAAAATTTGAAAGTAATGTGAAACTTTTGTGAAATTTGATAAATACTTTTCTAACAAAAAAGTGTGATTAATACCACACTCCAAATACTATAGCTGCCATACTAAGAACTAATCCTATACACCAGAATACTATTACTATATCTCTTTCTTTCCATCCAAGTTTTTCTAAATGATGATGAAATGGTGTCATTAAGAAAACTTTCTTATGGAAGAATACCATACTTATTATTTGAATCAAACAAACTAAAGTTTCAAATATAAATACACCTGCCACTATTATGAATGTTAACTCATGTTTAGTTATTATAGCTATTGTAGCTAGAGTTGCTCCTAAAGCAAGACTTCCTGTATCTCCCATAAATACTTTAGCTGGTCTTGAGTTGAATGCAAGAAATCCCATTAAAGCTCCAACAAGCACGAAACAGAAAACTGCTATATCACCTGTTCCTTCAATAGCTGGCGAATTTGCACTTATAAGTGCGAATGTTAAAAAAGCTATTAATGAAAGTCCTCCGGCTAATCCGTCAAGTCCATCTGTTATATTTACAGCATTAGAGCTTGCTACTAGCATAAATAACAAGAATATTCCATAGAACCAACCCATATGAATTTCTATACCTAGTGTATAAACTTCAACAATAGGCTCTGCTCCACTTTTCATATATATAAAGAAAAATATTAAAGCTATTATTATCTGTCCAGCTAACTTTTGAAATTCTGTAAGTCCTATATTATTACCTCTTTTTATTATTAAGAAGTCATCTATAAATCCTAATAATCCATACGATAAGAATACAAATAAAACTATAAATAAGTTGGCTGAAAATTCTATTTTATTCCAAAGAAGTAATATTATGATTGCTAATATTGTTGGAATTATAAATATTAATCCTCCCATTGTTGGAGTTCCTTCTTTTTCTTTATGTTTTTTTAATAAATAGCTACTAAGTGACTGCTTTACTTTTAGTTTTTTTAACATTGGTAATAATAATACTCCAAATATTATTGATATTATAAATCCTATCATAAGCGCTAAAACACCTTTAGTTAGTTGATACATTATTTCATCTCCTTAAATAATCTAGTACAATTTCTTTATCACTAAAATGAATTTTTTTATTTTTTATTATTTGATAATCTTCATGACCTTTTCCTAGTAATAATAGTATATCATTTTTTGATAACATTTGTATAGCTTTTTGAATTGCTTTTTTTCTCTTTACAATTATTTTATAGTTTTTTTTGTCAAGTTTACAAGTTATATCATTAAGTATTTTTTTAGGATTTTCAAATCTTGGATTATCACTTGTAAAAATAACATAATCTGAATATTTGGTTGCTATATCACCCATAGGTTGTCTTTTTGTTTTATCTCTATTCCCACCACATCCTATAAGCGTAATTATTTTATTATGTTTTAATTTTGATACATTAGTTATTATCTTCTCTACTGCATCCGGAGTATGTGCATAATCTACAATTATATTATTTGTATTATATTTTATAATATCCATCCTACCATCAGGAGAATCTAAATCTTTTACTATTTCTTTTATATTTTCTATTTCTAATAATTTTAATAATATTATTACAATAGTCATATTATAAATATTATATTCCCCGACTAATTTTATAAAATATTCTTCATCATTTAAAGTAAATATTGATCCATCTAATGTAGAATTTATATTATCTATTTTATAATCTAAAGAATATTTTCCATAAGTTATATTTTTATTATCTAATAAAAAATAATTTAAGTATTTATCATCACTATTTACAATAGCAAAACTATCATTAGTCATCTTAAATAGTTTTTGTTTTTCTAATACATAATCTTCCATAGTACCATGATAATCTAAATGATCTTGAGTTAAATTTGAAAATATTACATAATCAAATATTAATGTATCTACTCTTCCCATAGATAGACCTTGGCTACTTACTTCCATTACTACATATTCATAATCTTTATGTACACATTCTAATAACATATTATATATTTCATAAAGATTGGGTGTTGTATTATTTAAAGTTCTTTTTTCATCAGTTAAATAAAAACCTAAAGTACCAATATACGCACATTTTATTCCTACTTTATTTAAAGCCTGATGTATTAAATAACAAGTAGTTGTTTTACCATTAGTACCTGTCATACCAATTAATTTTAATTTTTTTATTTCATCATAATAATTATTTTCTAAATATTCCTTAAGGTAAAGGGTTGTATCATTTACTATTATAGTATTAACACTATATTCTCCTTCTTCAACTATTACTGTTGTAGCCCCATTATTAATCGCATCAATTACATATTCATGACCATCTCCATTTAATTCTCTAATAGCTATAAAAGTATCTCCAGGAAGAACTTTCCTAGAATCTATTTTTATATTCATAAAAACACCTCAATATATATTATGAAATTGAGAGGTGTTGGTGTTTTTGTTAGAGGTAAAATATACGAATAATGAATTAAAAATATTGTTTTAAACTTATACAAATGATATAATTATTTTAGGAAAATCACTTATTGTCTTCTGTTATATAACTACACTGAAGGAGATAATTATTATGTGTAAATTAGGAGATATTATTGTTGTTAAAGAGTTTAAAAATGAAATTGGTGAAATTATTCCAAAACATTCATTTGTAGTTATAAACGATGAGAACGATTATGTAGAAGGTTTAAAATATGATTTTGTATCTAATATGCTATGTAGTTTCCATAATAAAATTCACAAAAGTAAAAAGTTAAAATATAAAGAAAATTTACCTATAAAAGAAGAATATATCTCAGGTGATAGAATCAATGCAAAAGAAGGTTTTATAAAAGCAGATCAATTATATTACTTTGATAAAAATTTAATAGAATATACTGTTATAGCTCATATGGAAGAAGAACTACTAGATAAATTAGTTAAATTAATTTTAATACTACATGATCAAAAGAAATTAAAGCCAATAACAACAAATTTAAAACAAACTATAGAAACAAAAATTTAATAAAATTTTATATACATTTTTTTATAAATAATGTATAATATAGTTGAATAAGGAGGTTTTACATGGAAAAGAAAAAAAGGCCAACTTTTCCTAAAGGCTTTTTTACTAAATCAAGACCAACAATAACAACTAAAGAGGCTCTTAAAGATGTAATACCTTTTGAATGGAGTAAAAATGTCCTAAATGGAAAAAGTAAAGTTAAAATTGTTTCATTAGACAAAAAAAATTAGTTCACAACTAATTTTTTTGTTTGTAAAATTGTTAAGCAAATCAACTACAATAACTTTTTATTTTATATATTATTTTTCATTTCCTAATGATTCTTTTTGTCTATAATTAGTTTTCATTTTATTAACAATTTCTTCAATTTTATTAATATCTTCTTTTCTTATTTGCGGTTCTTCTCCTTTTCTTATTGAATTCCTTATTCTAAAGACTTTCATAAATATTAGCTGCGATAATTCTTCAAAATTATCTATTCCAACATTATTAATAAATTCGTATAAATTGCCATCTATATATATTTTTTTTATTTCTTCCTTAAAAGTTATATAAAAATACTCAACTAATGGAAATATTTTTTCTTGCCATGATGGCGCTACTGGAACATTGATGCTATTTAATATCTCAGTTATCATCATTTGATTTATTGCTTCGTTCAAAAATCCATTTATTTCATGTACTCCGCTATTTTTTTCTAACATGACACTAATACCATTTATAATTTTCAATGGTTCTAATGATAGTATATGACTTCCTACCATATGATTTACTTCATGAGATATTTGTGTTAAATCTCCATTTTGAGGTAACACTAGTAAGTTAAATTCATCAATAAAACAACTATTTAAAAATGCACTTTTTTTTCTAGCACTTAAATATTTATTCAACTTTTCATTTGGAATATTTGTAATGATATGATTATGTATATCTTCGCCTTCAAAGTATGGCTTATTATCATACCAAATTATCTGTGGATTTGAAAATAGTTTTATAATATAATTTTGATTTTCTTCTCCATAAAAATTAATAAAAGAGCTTAATAATCTTTCATCAATCTTGTAATTTACATTTGCCATATTACCACCTAAAATTTATTATCTATTAGTTACTTTAAGTCTATCCTCTAAATGTTTCTTACACTCTTCTATATCATTAAAATAAATAACTCTATCTTTTAATTTTTCATAAGTTTCATTGCCTTTACCAAGAACCATTACCATGTCACCTGGTTTAGCTACATCAATAGCTCTTTTAATAGCTTTACTTCTATCTATAATGATTTCATAATTATCTCTATCTTTGATATTTTCTATCATCATATCAATAATATCTTTAGGATCTTCTGATCTTGGATCTTCATAAGTAAATATAGCTAAATCACAATTTTTAGAAACTATTTCACCCACTGTCTTACGTTTATATGGATCTCTTTCTCCTGCTTGACCTATTACAACAATACTTCTTTTTATTGGAAGTAACCTTACATATTCAAGCAATTTAGTTATTCCATTTGGTGTATGTGCATAATCTACCATTACATAGAAATCTTGCCCCATATCAATAAGTTCTAATCTTCCACTTACTTTAAGAAGGGGGATTCTTTTTTCTATATAATCAAAATCGTAACCTAAAGCAAATAAAGTAAGTATAGCAGCACTTAAATTATATATATTGAAATATCCTGCCATAGGACTATCTATTTTATATTCTTTATCTTTATAAACTATTGTAAACAAATTTCTACCAGGTAATAGCATTATATCTTTAAAATATAAATCATTATCACTACCTTCTCCATAAGTTAAAATTTTACCTTTACAAGCTGCTTTAGCTTGAAGAAAGTGTTCATCATCTTTATTTAAAATACAATATCCATCCATACTAGTTTGACTAAATAATTTACACTTATCAGCAATATAATTTTCTAAAGTGCCATGAATATTTAAGTGTTCACTTGTTATATTAGTTAAAATAGAAACATCATATTCTATATTTTTAACTCTACCTCTCATAAGTGCTTCACTACATACCTCCATAGAACAGTACTTACAATCTGCTTTAACAAATTCATCTAAATATCCATAAAGTTTATCTGCATCTGGAGTAGTATTATTTGTATCTTTATTAAATTTAGAACAACTATATCCATTAGTCCCTATATATCCACAAGTTTCTTCTCCAAGAAGTGTTTGTACCATAGTAGCTACACTTGTCTTACCATCTGTCCCTGTTACTCCTATCATAGTTAATTTAGTTTCAGGAGCGCCATAAAACTTAGATTCTATTATAGGAAGTACATCATTAGGATTATCTACTTTTATGATAGGTACACTCTTTTCTCCTACATCTTTTTTTACAATAATCGCAGATGCTCCTCTTTCTATCGCATCATCTATAAATTCATGTCTATCCATTGTACCCATATCAGTACAAATAAATAAATCGCCCTCTTCTATTTCTCTAGAATTTATTTTTATTCCTGTCACTTTTACATCATAGTCACAATTTAATAGTTCGTTTAATTTTTTCATTTTATCACCACACTTATATTATATAACAAACTAAATCTTTTTTACATAGAAAACATTTATTTTTTGCTTTATTTATTGAGAAACTTGACAATAACTCAGATTTATTTTATCATGACTTAGGTGAGAAACATGAAAATTAACATAATTGAAGCTCGTAGCGATTTAGGTGTTCATGTAGATGGAAGTAACTTAGGAGCTCAAGAATTAAATAAAGAATTAAACTTAAATAGTTTTATAATAAATAAAGATAATATAGAAAAAAGTAAAAGTCATACCGATTTAAGAAAAAATGAAGAATCAATAAATCATTTTACTAAAAAAGTATTTGATACTACTTTAAGTATTTTAGAAAAAAATGAAATTCCATTACTTATTGGGGGAGATCATAGTTGTGTGATTGGATCTGCTTTAGCTAGTCAAAAATATAATAAAAACATTGGTATTATTTGGATAGATGCCCATGGAGATTACAACACTTTTGAAACTACTAAATCAGGAAATATACATGGATTACCACTTGCAGCTATTACAGGTTATAAATGTGAAGAATTAACAAATTTTATAACAGATAATCATATTAATCCTAAAAATTGTGTAGTTGTAGGTGCGAGAAGTATCGATCCTTGGGAAATCGGTAATATGATAGATGCAGAAGTTACTATATTTACTACAGAGGATATAAAAAATGAAGGAGCTTCTAATATTATGAAAAAAGCTATTTCAATAGCTAGTAATAATACTAACGGTATTCATATAAGTTATGATTTAGATGTTATTGATCCTAATATAGCTCCAGGAGTAAGTGTTCCTGAAGAAAATGGTATAAATGAAAAAGAAGCTTATGAAATTATGAATGAAATAATAAATAATAAAAATATTATAAAATCTATGGATTTAGTAGAATTTAATCCTACATTAGATATAGATGATAAAACAAAAAAAATTGCCTTAAATTTATTAAAGCAATTTATGGAATAAGTACATTAATTTGTACTTATTTTTTCTATATTATTTATATTGTTATAATTTATTTCTATAGTATAAAGATATCCATAATAATTAGTTAAATCTATTGTTACTTTATTTATATTATCACTAGATTCAACAACGATATTAGAATTAATAACAGTACAATCAATATTAGTACAATTATTAATTTCATTTATTACACTAAAATATTTATCCATACTTATATTATAAGTGGTTTTTTCGTTATTATCTTTATAAGTTGTCTTTTCTATAAATTCACTTTTTTCTATTAATGTTTCTATATTATTATATTTATATAAATCAGTATTAAATATTTCAGTTACTATCTCATTATTTAAATAGACAACATTACCTATTTTAGAATATTGCAATCCATTATAATTAAATATCTCTTCAGTATCTGTAAGTGTCCCATTTACTTCTAAAAGTACTCCATTATTATTTATTTTATAAATATATTCATAACTATTTATTCCTACAGGTATTTCTTCTTCTATATAGTTTTCTGTAGGTGGATTACTACCACTTAAAACAGCAAATACAAATATAAAAAACACTAAATATATTCCTAATTGAGTCAAAGCTTTCTTTTTAGGATCTTTTAAATTTTCTCTTATACTTTTAATAAAATTCATATAACATCTAACCTACTATCTTCCCTATTATATTCTCTTTTATGCCATTTAAATAATCACGAGCATTCATTTTACCTTTACCTTCAGGTTGTATTACCGTTAATATAATAACCCCATTACTAGTTTTAACCCCAATACCCTCTTTATATATCTTAACTATTTCTCCATTTATATTATTAGAAAAATATTCATTACCTATAATAGATTCCCATACTTTAACTCTTTTTCCATCTAACATTAAATAAGCTCCTGGAAAACTATTTAAACCTCTTATTTGATTATATACTTGTAAACTAGTTTTACTAAAATCTATTTTTTCATCTATTGGTTTAATTATAGGTGCATATGTTACCTCATTTGGATTTTGAGGTGTTCTTTCATTTGTACCATCTATTATGCTAGGCAAAGTATCTATTAATAGTTCACTACCTAATTTGCTTAATTTATCATGAAGAGTACTAGCAGTATCCATATCAGTTATTTCTACTTCTCTTTGACTTATTATATCGCCATCATCCATTCCAGGAGCCATATACATAATTGTTATACCTGTTTTTTTATACCCATTTATAATAGAACGATGTATAGGTGCTCCACCTCTTAATTTTGGTAACAATGAAGCATGTACATTTATACATCCATATCTTGGGTAATCTAATAATTCAACAGGTAATATTTGTCCATAAGCACAGGTAACAATTAAGTCAGGGTCTAAATCGATTATCTCTTGATATTGTTCTTTAATACTATTTAATTGAATAACAAGTAAATTATTTTCTTCAGCTAGTATTTTTACTGGTGGTTTAACTATTTTCCCACTTCTACCTACTTGTTTATCTGGTTGAGTTACTACTGCTTTTACTTTATAATTTTTTATTAATGCATCAAGTACAGGTACACTAAAATCAGGAGTCCCCATAAAAACAATTCTTAAAGGTCTTTTTATTTCAATACTTTCAATATCCATGTTATCACCAATATAATTATATTATAAATACAATTTTTTTACAATAGAATTAAAAAAATTGACTTGTGTCAATTTATCTAACTCTGTGATAATCTAATCTTAATTTATCAGCAACTGTTACTATAAATTCAGAATTAGTTGGTTTAGCTCTATCTATATCTACACTATTACCGAATATCTCTTCCATCAAATCCCAATTACCTCTATTCCAACTAACCTCTATAGCATGACGAATTGCTCTTTCAACACGTGATACTGTAGTATCAAATTTAGAGGCTAATTCTGGATATAATTCTTTAGTTATACCACCTATCATTTCAGGATTTTCAAATATTAAAGATACTCCATCTCTTATATATTGATATCCTTTTATATGTGATGGAATACCTAATTCATGAAGTATTTTTGTTATACTTATCTGTAAATTGTTATAGTGTAAATCTACACTTTTACCCTCTTTTTTCTTATTACAACAATCCAATATTCTCTTCTCTAGATCATCAAAATCAAATGGTTTTAATATATAATAATTAACTCCATAATCAGATACCTCTCTAATTACTTCAGTAGTATTATAGCTAGTAGCTACAATAACTTTCTTATGTATATTTTTCTTTTTCATTTGTTCTAATACATATAAACCATCTTTATTAGGCATTATAAGATCAAGAATTATTAAATCATAATTTTCACTTTCTATCTTTTTAATGCCTTCTAAACCATCATGTGCTTCACACACTATTTCAACTGCTTTACTACTACTAAAATATTCTTTTACTGCTTCAATTAATTGTACATTATCGTCTATCATAAGAACTTTAATCTTGTTCATAATCATCATTCCTTTTCTATAATAATTATACAACATACAACTTAAAGCTTCTAGAGTTTATTTTATCTAGTTTTGTCTACATTTGTCGAAATATGTAACAAATTCTGAATCACAAAACTTTATTGATAATTTGTGTAAACTGGATGGGATTTATGCTTGCAGAACCTATTAAAAATCCATCTATTTCCTTTACACTTTTTAAATCATTAATATTTTTTTCATTTATACTACCACCATATAATACTTTAATATCCTTTTTATACATTTTATATACTAAACTCTTTATATATGTAATAGTACTTATTATTTCTTGCTTTTGAGGTATTTTATTTGTACCTATACTCCATACCGGTTCATAAGCAATTATAATATCACTAATATCATCTATATTTATTAAAGCATCTCTTATTTGTCTTTTTAAAACAATATCTTTTTTTAATAAATCTAATTCTTCTTTCGTTTCACCAATACAAAGTATTACTTTTAAATTAGCTTTTAAAGAACTTTTAATTTTTTTGTTTATATCTAAATTACTTTCTTTTAATTTTATTCTTCTTTCACTATGACCTACTATAGTGTAATTAACACCTATACTAGATAATTGTTTAGCTGATATCTCTCCTGTGTATCCACCATCTTCAGAAGAACACACATTTTGACTACCCACATCAAATCCATAATTTAAAAAATATGGAATATAAATATAACTTGGACATATAACTACATTTTTAGATTTTATATCTTTAAAATAATTTAAGTAGTTATATATTTCTCCAAATTTCATATTCATTTTTATATTTCCTACTATTAATTTATTCTCCATGTAAACCTCTTTTAATAGTATTTTTTAATCTTGAAAAGAAAGATTTATCTTTTTTTAGTGGTCTTCCTTTTAATGCAATTTTATATACACTTAGCACTCTATCTGCAAAATACTTAGATGAATAAGTCTCAGAATTTATTCTTCCTTGGCTAGCCATTCTATCTCTTAAAGATTTATCATCTACAAGCTTATACATACTATTTAAATATTCTTTTTTATTATTAAATAAATATCCTGTAAGATCATCTATAACTGTAGTATTAAAACTTTCATCATTTAAAGCTACTACAGGTAAGGATGAAGCCATTGCTTCTATTACTGTTAAACCTTGTGTTTCAGTATGAGAAGCTGTTACAAATATATTAGCTATATTATAATAAAGCGGAATTTCATCCCAAGCTACTTTACCTGTAAATATAATATTAGATTCTATTTTGTTTTTCTTAGCTAACTTTTTATACTTTTCTAAATCTGGTCCATCACCAACTATAAGTAATTTACAATTCTTGTTTCTTTTTACTAATTCTTTATGATTATTTATTAAGAAATCTACACTTTTTTCTTGAGCTATTCTACCTACAAATAAAACTAAAATATCATCTTTATTTATGTTTAATTTATTTCTTAAAGATTCTAATTTTTCAGTATTCATTTTTTCTTTATAAAATCTTTCTATTTCAATACCAGTAGGTATTATGTGTACATTTCTATCATATTTATATTTTTCTTTAAATAAATCATAAGTCTTTTTAGTAGGAACTATTAATTCTTCTATTGTTTTATCGCAATAAAACTTAGTTAAATATTCTACTATTTTTTTACTAGGACCATCAAAATATCCTTTTGTTATATAGTGAACATAATCTTCATACATAGTGTGGTACGTATGAACAACAGGAATATCAAATTGCTTACCTATTACTCTAGCAAATGTACCAATACCAAACTCTGTATGAGTATGAATTATATCTAAATTCCACTCTTTTATTGCGTTAACTGCTTTTATTGGATATAGAGTTGTTAATCTATAATCATATATGCCTGTAGGTATACCCGGTATTCTTATTATTCTTCCGTTACTTTCTATTTTATAGGTCATATCATCTGGATTTACAGTTACTATAAATACTTTATGCCCTTTTTTTCTTAAAGCATTTTCTAGCATCTGAATACTAGTAGATACTCCATTTATATATGGGGGATATGTATCTGTAAATATACCTATTCTCATTATTTCACCTTCTTTATATTAAGAGCGATTGCTCCTATTATCATACCAAAGTAGTATGTTATAAATCTCCAAACTAACATAAGTGCAGATAATGTACTTCCAGTAACAAAGTTACCAAAGAATTGTACAAACCCATATTCAAGACCACCTGTAGCTCCTGGAACGGGTACAAAAGAACCTATAATCATAATATATGCGCACGTAACAATTGATACTCCAGCACTAAAGGCATTAAAATTACCCATTGCATATAACACAAATAAAGGTACTAAATATAAACAACAAAGAGCTAGAAAATTATATAAAATATTTAGCATAAACATCTTTTTATCTTTTAAAAGCACCTTCGCACTATTATGAAATTTAGTTATATTTTCATCCCATTTTTTTAATGTCTTTTCTTTATCTTTTACTATTCTTAATTTAGTTAATAATTTAATTCCTAAACTAATTAATGTCTTATTAACTTTTTTGGAAAATGATACTCCAAACATAACAATTATTACTAATGTATTTACTATGAATCCTAAAGCTATAAATTTTTGAAGTAATTGAACTTTATTAAATATATGGAATATTTGATTAGAAAATAATGCGACAAGACCGAGTGTTACTAAAGCAATTTGATAAACTATAAAGTTTTCAAGTACAACTCCAGTTGATGATGCATAATCTATTCCACATTGTTTTAAATAATATATTTGATATGGTTGTCCTCCTGTAGCAAATGGTGTGACTGCATTAAAGAATTGTGTTCTTAAAGTTAGTTGAAATGCTTGACCAAATTTAAAATTTTTATTTATTTTTTTACAAAATGTATATATTGGATAACTTCTAAGCAACCAATATATAAATTGTAAAATAAAAGCTATTAGTAAAAACCATATATTCATAGTAAGTATTTGTGTTACTATTTCTTTAAAATTATCTTTTAATGAAAAATACAATACTAAGAGTGTTATTACTACTAATATAACAATATTTAATTTTTTCTTCATACTACTTATCATCTATAACTTCTATTCCAGGTAATTTTTTACCTTCTAAAAGTTCTAAAGATGCTCCTCCTCCTGTAGAAATATGAGTAAATTTATCTTTATATCCAAAGTTAATAGCTGCTGAAGCAGTATCTCCTCCACCTATTATTACTATTCTTTCTCTTTCACTTAAACATTTTAATATTTCTTTTGTACCTGCTGCATACTTATCTATCTCAGAATATCCTAAAGGGCCATTCCATACAACAGTATTACACTTTTCTAATGTTTCTTTAAATAATTTTATAGATTTTTTTCCTATATCAAGACCTATGTCATCATTTAAAAATTTATCATTATCTTTTAATTCTATATCTCCACCTAATTCTTTAGATACTATAGAATCAACTGGTAAAACTATTTTATTTTTATATTTATCTAACATTTCTTTACAAAAATTTATTGAATCACTATCAAATAATGAATTACCTATATTATATCCTAAAGCTTTTAAGAAGGTATAAGCCATTCCTCCACCTATTAAAATATAATCACATTTTTTTACTAGGTTATTTATAACTCCTATTTTATCACTTACTTTGGCTCCGCCTAATATTACCGCATATGGTGTATTTGGGTTATTTAATACTTGAAAACTATTTAATTCTTCTTCTATTAAAAATCCTACTCCACTTGGTAAATTAGAAGCAATGCCTACATTAGATGCATGACTTCTATGAGCAGTACCAAATGCATCATTAATAAATATATCTCCTAAAGAAGCCCAATATTTACCTAACTTATTATCATTACTAGATTCTTTTTTACCATCTAAATCTTCAAATCTAGTATTTTCCATTAATAATACATCCTTAGCTTTTAAATTGTTTATAGTATTTTCTAACTCGACACCATTAGTATTATTTATAAATATTACTTCTTTATTTAATAATTCACTTAATCTTTTAGCTACTATACTTAAAGAATTTTTTTCTTTATCTTCTTCATTCTTTACTCTTCCTAAGTGACTCATAAGAATTACTTTAGCATCATTATCTAAAGCATAATTAATAGTTTTTAAACTCATTACTATTCGATTATCATCTAATATTTTATTATCCTTTATAGGTACATTAAAATCTACCCTTATTATTACTCTTTTATTGTTTAAATCAAAGTCTTTTATAGTCTTTTTCATACTATCACCATTATAATTTTATCACATTTAAGCTATTAAATCTACATTTTGTATATTAATGAAAAGAAAAAAGATAGAAAAACTATCTTAACCTAATTTTGAACTTGGTACTGTTATTACTGGACGGATACCGAATGTTTTATTTATTAATTCACCATTTCGCCAATCAAAAGTCTCAAAACTATCTAATGTATTAAACTCTGTATTCATGGCCCAAGCACCAGAATAATAGTGTGTTGTTGAGGTCCAATAATTACCTTTTGACCATTCAAGACATCCCTCATAATAATAATCATCACTATACATATATATTTCTCCATAATCTTTTGGTACTTCAACACTACATACCTCTTCATTAGCAAGTTCATCGAATTCTGGTAACCTAGCAGATTGAGATAAATTTTCCCAAGAAGATGTTAAAATTGTTGTTTGACTTGCTGCATATGGCGTACCTGCGTACTCATAATAATAATCATCTTCATAAGACTCAACAGTCGTTATATTAGACTTATCTATAAAAGCAACATTATCAACTAAATTTTCACTCATCAATAAATTAACACTTCCATCTGTATTTGTACTTAATACATAGAAATTATGGCTTTCTACACTACTTACTTGACAAGTATATTCTGTTCCTATTTCTGTACTTCCTGCTTTACTACTATTTACTGCTATACAGATTGTCTTCAATATTGCTTCACATTCTTTATTATTCTTTAATTCATATTCAAAACCATCATTATATGTTACTTGTACAGTTTTTAAATTAGTTATATCAGTATCATTTACATTTATTGGTGATTTCAAATAACCCTCTTTTGTTAAATTTTTTAGTGATATACAATATTGATTCCCATTAGTAGTTTGAAAATTATTATCATATTCACTTACATATAGCTCTGCTGCAGTATAAATCATTTTGAGTGTTACATCATCTACTTTATCATTTGATGATTTTAAAGAATTGATTATTTTAGGCATAACAAGTACTACTAAAATAGCAAGTATGATAATAACTCCTAACAATTCTATCAAAGTAAATCCTTTATTTTTCATAGTCACCTCTTATATTCTTTGTAAATAAATTTCTAATTATTTTTTCTTCTTTACTTAAATTTAAATAATATAAGTTATTCACTATCTACTACTTCACATTCAGTATTATTTACTAATTCATATTTATATCCATTATCATATGTAACTCGAACACTTTTTAAATCAGTAACATCAACATTATCTATATTTAATGGAGACTTTAAATAACCTTCTCCTGTTAAATCTTTGAGTGTTATACAATACTGATTGCCATTAATGGGTTGAAAATCATCTTTATATGCTTTAACGTATAATTCAGCAGAGTTGTATATTAAATCAAGAACTAAATCATCTGCTTCTTCAGAATTTTTTTTAATTGAATTGATTACAGCTGGAAAAACAACTAATATTAAAAGTGCAAGTATAATAATAACACCTAACAATTCTATTAATGTAAATCCTTTATTTTTCATAAGCACCTCTATATATTATTTTCTTCTTTATAAATACTACATACCTCATCTAAATCTTCTATTAATGAATCTACCACATCAAAATCTTTTACTCTAACTCCTGATGCATAGATATGTCCACCACCATTGTAATTAGATGCAACTACATTTATTATAGGACCTCTTGATCTAATAGAACCACGAATATTATCATTTGCTTTATCATATACAAATATAGCCCATGAATACATTCCATCTATAAAAGTTAAATCATTTACTACATTAGTAGCAGTTGCAGCATCTATTTCATATTCATCTAATATATCCTGTTCTATTTTTATGTAACCAAAACCATTATCAGTTAAAGTTATATTATTTATTATGTAACTTTGAAACTTTAAATTATCTAATGATCTTAAATACATATTTTCATATAAATCTGTAAAATTAATATTTGTCATTTTTATTATATATGAAACTAAATCAAAAGTTTTTGGAGTTGTATAATAGTGCAGAAATCTATTTGTATCTCCTACTACACCAATATATAACTTTTCAGCACAAGCTTGATTAGGAATTAATTTTGTATTAGCAATTAATTCCATAACAAGTTGAGATGCACTACTAGATGTATCATCTATTAATTCTATATCTGCATATTTTTCTATAAATGGATGATGATCTATTTTTATTTTATATTCAAATTTAGTAGCATCTACTCCATCTATTCTTTTTAAATCAGGTGTATCTAAAACTATAAGTAATGAATTTTCATACATATCTTCTGTAAATTTATCTAGTATTCCTATATATCTATGTCTAGCTGCTGGGGTACCTACTACATATACTTGCTTATTTGGAAATGTATTTAATATGGCTTCTTTTAATCCTAAAGTACTTCCTAATGCATCTGGATCTGCACCAACATGTCTAGCTATTACTATTTTGTTATATTTTTTTATTTTTTTATATATTTGTTTAAATATATTCATATATTCCACCTACTATCATAATAATTATACAACATTTTTTTAAATTAAAAAAGCACATATTGTGCTTTTCTTAAGTTTTCTTTTGTTTTTAATTATTTGATACTAATTCATAAGTATCTTTAACTATCATTATTTCTTCATTAGTTGGTAATACATATACTTCTACTTTAGAATCATCACTACTAATTGTTCCTTCTGATTTTTCTAAGTATCCTGCTATTTTATTATTTTCTTCTTCATTTTCATAAATACCAATTGCATTTAATTTTTTCATAACTAAACTTCTAAACATTGGTCCATTTTCTCCAACACCAGCAGTAAATACTATCTTATCTACTTTACCTTCTAATTTTAAATAATACTCAGCAATGTATTTAGCTACTCTATCAGTATACATTTCATAAGCTAAAGTAGCATTCTCATCATTTTTAGCCATTAAATCTTCTACATCACGACAATCAGGTTCTCCACATACTCCTAAGAATCCACTTTTTTTATTTAATTCATTAGTAACTTCTTCTATAGTTTTTCCTGATTCTTTACATACATATTCAAGGATTGATGGATCTATAGCACCACTACGAGTACCCATCATAAGTCCATCTAGAGGTGTTAATCCCATAGTTGTATCATAACATTTACCTTCTTTAACACAAGCTATACTTGATCCACTACCAATATGACAAATAATTAAATTTACATTTTCTTTACCTAATTTTTCTTGCATTTTAGTAGTTATATATTTATGACTTGTTCCATGAAAACCATATTTTCTAACTCCATATTTAGTATACCATTCCATTGGTACTGGATAGATATATGATTGTTTTGGCATTGTTTGATGGAAGGCAGTATCATATACAGCAACCATTGGTACTCCTGGGAATGCTTTTTGCATAGCTTCAATTCCAGCTAGATTTCCTGGAAGATGAAGTGGGCCTAATTTAATTAAATCTTTTATGTTAGCAATTACTTCATCCGTAACTAATACAGAATCTGAATATTTTTCTCCACCATGAAGTACACGATGTCCTACTCCTTTTATCTCTTCTAAAGATTCAACTACTTTATTTTTTAGTAATTCTTCTATTAAAACTTCAGCAGCTTCTGCATGGTTCTTTAAAGGTTTAGCACTTTTTATTTTTTCTCCATTAACCTTAACAGTCCAAAAGCAATCTATTGCACCTATTTTTTCAATATAACCATTGATTAAAACTTTTTCTTCAGGCATTTCAACTAATTGGAATTTTAAAGATGAACTACCTGCATTAACACATAATATTTTCATATTTTCTCCTATCTTCTTTCTTTCATAGTTGGGAATAATATTACATCCCTAATTGAATCTGATTCTGTAAATAACATACAAAGTCTATCTATTCCATACCCTATACCACCTGCTGGAGGCATACCATATTCTAAAGCTTCAATAAAGTCCATATCGATATCATTTGCTTCATCATTTCCAAGATCTCTTTCTTTTAATTGATCTTCAAATCTTTCTAATTGATCAATTGGATCGTTTAACTCAGTATATGCATTAGCAAATTCTTTACCACCTATAAATAATTCAAATCTATCTACAAATCTTGGATCTTCTGGATTTTTCTTTGTAAGTGGTGAAATTTCTACTGGATGTCCGTAAAGGAAAGTTGGTTGAATTAATGTTTCTTCTACATATTTTTCAAAGAATGCATTAATTATATGACCTACTACAAAGTGATCTTCAACAATGATGTCGTGTTCTTCAGCTAATTTTTTAGCTTCTTCTAAAGTCATTTCTTGTTTAAAATCTATTCCAGTTTGTTCTTTAATAGCGTCTACCATACTAATTCTTTTCCATGGACCTTCAAGATTTATTTCATCTCCACACCAATTATATGTCATTTTTCCCATAACATCACGTGCTATTGTAGTAAACATACCTTCAGTTAAATCCATCATACCTTCTAAATCTGAATAAGCAAGATATGCTTCCATTAAAGTAAATTCTGGATTATGTTTTGGATCCATTCCTTCATTTCTAAATACTCTACCTATTTCATATACAGCTTCCATACCACCTACAAGTAATCTTTTTAAAGGTAACTCTAAAGCTATACGTAAATACATATCTAAATCTTGAGTATTATGATGAGTAACAAAAGGTCTAGCTGAAGCCCCCGTAAGTAAAGTTGTAAGTACTGGAGTTTCTACTTCTGCAAATCCTTTGCTATCCATATAGTTTTGTATACATCTTATTATTTTTGGACGAGTAAAAGCAATTTTCTTTGATTCTTCATTCATTATTAAATCAACATAACGTCTTCTATATCTTTCTTCAATATCTGTAAGCCCATGGAATTTTTCTGGAAGTGGTCTTAAAGCTTTAACTAAATGTGTATATTTTAAACATTTAATTGTAACTTCACCAGTTTGAGTTTTCATAATTTTTCCATAAACTCCTACTATATCTCCTAAGTCAGCTGTTTTAAATAAGGAATAAGCTTCTTCACCAATATCATTTATTGAAATATAAACTTGGATTTTTCCTGTTTTATCTTGAATTGAGAAGAATGATGCTTTTCCCATCTTTCTTATAAACATAATTCTACCAGCTACTGTAGCAGTATCATCCATAGATTCAAATGCATCATGTTCAACACTAGAATACTTATCTTTAATATCTTGTGCGAAATGTGTTCTTTCAAATTTTTGACCAAAAGGGTCCATTCCTAAATTTCTAATATTTTCTGCTTTTTCTCTTCTAACTATTTCTTGATCTGTTAATTCTCTCATTTTTTCCACCTCAACGTAATTATAATACCATAAAAAGCCAAATAAATATAGAGCTTTTATTTAAAAAAAAGAAAAAATAAATTGATATTTTTTCTATAAATTAGATAATTTTTCTTTGATTGTTTTGCTTACAAAACTCATATCTGCTTTACCTTTTAATTTAGGTGTGACAAATCCCATTAATTTACCCATATCAGATGGTTTTTCAGGATTAATTGTATTAAATGCTTCTTCTATTACTTTTAATACTTCTTCTTCACTTAATTGTTCAGGCATATATTTATTTAAAATCTCAATTTCTTTATTTGTTTTTTCTACTAAATCTAATCTTCCTGCTTTTTCAAACTCAGCTACTGATTCTTTTCTAGTTTTGATTTGTTTTGAAACTACTCCTATAAAATCTTCATCTGTTAATTCAGCTTTTTTACTTATTTCTTCTAATTGAATAGCACCTTTAACCATTCTAAGCACACTTAAAGTTTCTTTATCTTGATTTTTCATAGCTGCAACTAAATCATTTAATAAATTTTGTTTCATAATTATCCCTTTCTAAAATTAAAGAGCCTTAACAAGCTCTTAATAATTTTCTCTTTGTCTCTTTCTTGAGTTCTTGATGCCTTCTTCTTTTTTCTCTCTACGTTTAACTCCAGGTTTTTTATAACCTTCTTGTCTTTCTCTAACTTTTTTTAGGAGGCCGTCTCTTGCATTTTTTTGTTTCATAGTACGTAAAGCACCATCAACGTTACCATTTCTTACTATTACCTTTGACATATAAAATCCCTCCTTTCGCAAATCTATCAGTATTATAACACCTAATTTCAAATTATACAAGAAAAACTTTTATTTTTAAAGCATTTTTTTGAATTTTTTCTATTTTTTTATATTTTAAACATTTAATTGTATGTTTTTTTTCTCTTCTTCTATTGCTTCTATTAATTCTTGCTCGGTTGGTAAGTGTAATTTATATTCAGAAGTAAATATACTTTTATTATTTTCTGGTAATGCATATTTTACAACTGTTTTATTTCTATTAGTACAAAGTAATATACCGATTGTTGGGTTTTCATCTACTTTTTTTACTTCTCTATCATAATAGTTAACATACATTTGAATTTGTCCTAAGTCAGAATGAGTTAATTTACCTATTTTTAAATCTATTATCACAAAGCATTTTGAAAGTCTATTATAAAATACTAAATCAGGATAGAAATGATCTTCTTCTAAAGTTATTCTAACTTGAGAACCCACAAACATAAAGCCTTTGCCTAATTCTAATAAAAATTCTTTTATATGAGTTAAAATATTGTTTTCTAAATCAGATTCTAAATAATTAGTATTCTCTTTTATATCTAGAAATTCAAGTACAAATGGATCTTTAATTAAATCTTTTCCTTTACGTATAACTTGTCCTTTTTCTGACAATTCTTTTATTTTCTCTTTACCATTCGATAAAATTAATCTTTCATATAATAATGAATCCCTTTGTCTTTGTAATTCTCTTACACTCCATCTTGAATTTATTGTTTCTTTCAAATAAAAATTCCTTTTAGATTCTTCTTCTATTTTTATAATTTCTAAATAATGAGACCAACTTAATTCGTTCGACACCGTTGAACGAATTGGAAATAAACTATAAAATTTTCTCATTCGTCTTAAATTTATTACTGAAAATCCTCTACCAAATTCTTTAGTTAATTTTAAAGATAATTTTTCTAAAATCATATCTCCATAATTAGTTCTTTCCTTTCCTTTTTGTATTTCCATTATTATCTTTCCAATATTCCAATATAAATTTAACATTTCATTGTTTACTGTCCTATAAATATTATTTTTACTATTTAAAATTAAACTTCTTATTTCTTTAAATATTGGATTAAATTTTTTATTATCTATCAAGTTATTATTCATATTTTACTCCTTCTATCAAAAAAGAGAGACTAGCTCTCTTTATATACAAATGGTTCCACTACCTATAAGTCTTATATATGTCCCCATAATTCTTCCTGCTTGAATTATAAATTCAAATATGTAACTTAATATAGGTAGCCATATAGGTATTGTAAGTATTAATATTATAGCTATTATAAATTTCTTATTCTTAAATAGAGCAATAAGATCCATTAATCATTCTTCTTATTGAAGATCCTAAACTTCTACCAATATCAACAATAGTAGATAGAGCTCTTGATGCAGCATTAAAGAATGCAGCAGTAAACCAATTAGCTCCTCCATCTATACTTAATAATTCTTTATTACTTAATTCTCTCATATTTCTCCTAGTTGCACTTTAATGGACGAATGATTCCATCTATTAAGCCTATTAAAAATGTTACTCCAGCTGCAATACCTACCCAAAGACCTACATTAACTCCACCACCATCTATATTTTTTAATTCTTCATTTGTTAAATTTTTCATAAACCAAACCCTTTCTTTATTTTATTTTTTAGTATTTCAAATACTGTTGTTCTGTTACTTAAAATGTTTACTCTAAATGTATTATTATTTATTTTTATATTATCTTTTAAATCTACTTTTAAAATTACTTGATTATCTTTTATACCAACTATATCATAATTATAGCAATCTCTTTGTATATATAATTTCTTATTCTTATATATAGGAAAATCACTTTCACTTGCCAATATAACTATATAAGAATTACTGTCTTCTAAAGTTAGATAACTACTAAAGTTTTTGTATATATTAAAAGGAATGCAGAATAATATAATTAGTATTATAAGTAAAATAATTAAAATAGTAATCCAAGATATTATACTTCTAGGAGTTTTTCTATTTAATATTATTGCCGAATCATTATATATATTTATATCATCCATTTTTTCTAACATCGTTTACAACTCCATTCTCTATTCTAACTAGATTATCAAATAAATCTAAATTATCTAATCTATGAGATATCATTATAATAGTTTTATCTTTAAAATATTTAAATATATTTTTTAGTATTTTTCTTTCTAAATTAACGTCGACTTGACTAAGACCTTCATCTATTATAAGTATTTCAAATTTTTTAAGGAGAGTTCGCGCCAAAACTATTCTTTGTTTTTCTCCTCCAGATAAATTAAATCCATTTTCTTCTATTAGCATATTGAATCCTAAATTAGAATCCATAACTTCATCTAAACAACACATTTTACTAACATCTAAAAGTTTAGAACTATCGCTATTATCAAAAATTAAATTATTATATAAAGTATCATTGAAAAGTATTTCATTTTGTCCTAAATATAATATATTTTCTTTAACTACATTTTCTTTTAAATTATTTAGATCAACATTATTTATAAATATTTTGTTGTTTTTAATGTTGTGATACTTCATTAGAAGTTTAAATAATGTACTTTTACCACTACCACTCTTACCTACTACCATAACTTTAGATTTATTATCAATAGATAAATTTACATTTTTTAAAATATAATCTCTATCATTAAAAGAAAAACTTAAATTTTTAAAATCTATATTTCCACATTTAAACTTATTTATTACTCCACTTTCTTTTTTAGGATAAGCAACCAATTCCAAAACCCTCTTTAAAGAATGTTTAGCTTCTTTTATTGTACTATCTAAATTTATAATGTTTTTTATTGGTTCTAAAAAATACACAAGTAATGATGAGAATGTAAATAAAGAACCTATCTCCATTTTTCCTTCTATAACCAAAATACAACCTACTAAAGTTATAAAGATAAATCCTATATTATTTACTATTTCTTTAAATAAATTTTGTAAAAAATATAAATTCTCATACTTAAAGACATCTTTTAATAATTTAACATATTTCTTTTCAAATTTATCAATAATACTACTTTCTAAATTAATCCCTTTAACAGTTTCAAATCCACTAATAGATTCCACCATATATGATGTAGATTCACTTTTCTTAACTTGTATTTTCTTTATATAATCATTAAAACATCCCCTAAATAAAACAATTATTATAAAATACAAAATTAATATGGCTACTCCAATCATAAATAAAGTTCTATTGATTAGAAATAAAACTATAAGAGAAATTATGGTGAGTGGTAAATCCACAAATAGTGAAAGTGCGACCTTACTAATCATTTCTCTAACATTATTTAAATCATTCATTCTAGAAATAATGTCTCCTGTAGTTCTATTTTTGTAATAGCAATAAGGAAGTTTTATAATTTTATTATAAATATCTAAAGTAAGCTCAAGATCGAGTTTTTGATTAATATAAGCTAAGGATTTATTTCTAAAAAAGTCAGAAATAATTTTTAATATATGTATAAGAAAGAAGATATAAAAAATTAATAATATATGAGTTTTTGAATAAAAATTAATTCCATTAATCATATACTCTGTATAAAAGCTTGTGAGTATTGAAAAGAGTGTTATAAAGATGGATAAAATAAAGATATTTATTAATAGTTTTTTATGAGGCTTAATTATATGAATTATAAATTGAAAAAGATTAATATCTTTACCAGTAGGTAATTTTTTTATTGGGTAAAAAGTGACTAGTACATTATTATAAATCTTATCGAATTCTTTGTATGAGATTTTCTTTATTTTATTTGCAGGATCTCCTATAATTAAATATTTCTTTTTGAAATTTATTTCATAGATAACTATAAAATGTTTATAAGAGTCATCTATTATAACATTAGCTATACAAGGTAAAATAATATTATCTTGATTAATATCATCTAATTTACAGCTAACTCCTTTTGCTTCAAATCCTAACTGTTTTAAAGTTTCTTTTAAGTGGTATGCAGTTGTTCCACTTTTACTTGTTTTTGTCATTTCAAGTAAAGTATTTTTCTTAACATATCCACCATAATATTTGATTATCATTTGTAAGCAAGATACTCCACAATCTTTTATTTCGTCTTGAACGACTATCGGATATTTTTTAATATTATCACCTCCTCACATATATCATTCTACAAAACTTTTCGATTTCCTTTTTTTTTCGAAAAAAAATTAAAAAAAATGTGAAATTTCATCAAATTTTCACATTTCTTTCTAAAATTCATCACAAAACAATCAATAAAACTTAACAAATACAGTTGTATCTTTTATTTTAAAATCTTTACTCTTATAAAAATAATGAGCTACTCTTCTTTGATTACCTGATGTAAGTTCTAAATAACTTATGTTATTTTCTTGTACTAATTCATTTATTTTCTCAAATATCTTAGTAGCATATCCTCTTCTTCTATATTCTTTAAGTACTCCTAAATAACTTAAATAATAAAATTTTTGATTCTTTATATATTCAAATCTTTCTTCTAAAGTTGCTGAAGCAACTACTCTTTCATCCCTTTTTATTATTAAAACTTTATTTTTTCTAATTAGTTTTTCTATTGCACTGCTATCTACATTATAATCAAAAATTTCTTTTATAAAATCAATATAACTAGCAATATCTTTCTTTTTTAAAACTTCTACTTCTATCACACTATCTACCTCTTTATAATTATAACACACTTTATAAATTTATTCTTATATTATTAATTCCTATTTCAAAATAATCTTCTTCTAACTTTCTTCTTTTATAGTTATAAATATACATAAAATTGTTTTTTACTTTTATCTTATATTTATTATTAAATCTATCTATTAAATATCCTTCTTGTTTATTATATTTTTTTAACATATTGTATTTACAAATCATGGCTTCTTCATTAGATTCTATTATTACTTCTAAATTAGGATGTTTGTTATATCTTTCTTTATAACTATCTATTAAAGTTTTAATTTGTTTATAATTTAATTCATAAGATAAAGTTATCTTTTTAACACCTATACTATGAAGAAAAGCAACACTATATGAATTAGTTACATTAAGTGAAAAATCAGTATCAATATTTTTATATTTATAAATACTACCTAAGTCACTTACAAGTAATTTATTATCATAATTTTTTAAATGTTCATTAATTCTATCTAATTTTAATACACATTTATTATCATTTATTTTCTTAAATTCTTCTTCATTATCAATATAAATAGTATCAAAATTATCTTTAATTTTTAAATATTGTTCATAAGTACTTATTAATATATTTTTATTATTAGTTTTTTCAAAGTTATCTACACATATATCATATTTTTCTTTTTTATAATTAGTTTTATACATTCTTAGATTATCAAGGGTGTGTATAACTTCACGCCTTAATTCGTTTAATTTGTTTATTGGGACAAATATATTATTATTTTTTTCTATTTCAAGATTATCAAATTCATATATTGTATCACCAAGTTTATTTAATTGTTCTTTTATTCTATCAATAGTTGTCTCTGATTTAATAGCTTTTTCAACTATGTAATCACTATTTTTTTCTACGGTATTTTTAGAATCATTAATAATTAGTTTTATAGGTTCTCCTACTCTTAAAATACATTTACCGCTTATTTTAATCCTTTTATCTATCTTTATTTTATTTTCTATTTCTTTTATTTGTTTATAGTCAGTAGTTTTTAATACCTTACTATTTTTATCAATACTTTCTTTAAAAGGTATACTAACTATATCTCCCTTTTTTGCAGTGCTTACTCTACTACCATTTTTATACATAATAGTTACGATACTACCTATATCATTATTACCTATTATTCTAATTCCATCGTTTATATTTAAATCATCAGTTAGTTTTATTATAACTTGTCCTTTTTTATAATCTAAAACAGTACCTATTTCTATTCCTAAATGATTAGGTCTATATGTATTAACAAAATTATCATTTTCTTCATTAAATAGAAATCCTTTAGTAAATTCTCTATTAAATAACTTCTTTAAGTCTTTTATATCCTCATTAGTTATTTTAGTTTGTTTATACTTTACATAATTATCAATAGCTTTACGATACATACTAGTAACTAAATATACATATTCAGGTCTTTTCATTCTACCTTCTATTTTTAAACTATCTACTCCATATTCAATAAGTTTACCAATATTATCTAAAGTATTTAAATCTTTTGTACTAAGTAGATATTCATTATTACTAACTATCTTACCATCTATTTCTAAACTATATGGTTGTCTACAGCATTGAGCACAAGTACCTCTATTACCACTTCTACTCCCTATTAAAGCACTCATTAAGCATTCACCAGAATAACTCATACATAAAGCTCCATGTATAAATATTTCTATTTCTGTATTTGAATTTTGTTTTATTTCTTTAACTAGTTCTATAGGCGTTTCACGAGCAAGTACTACTCTTTTTATACCTAATTCTTCACATAATTTAACACCTTCTAAATTATGTATATTCATTTGCGTAGAAGCATGTATTTCTAAGTTAGGATAAGTCTTTCTAACTAGATCTACCATTCCTATATCTTGCATTATTACAGCATCTACACCTAGTTTATGTATATAATCTATGTAACTTAAAAATCTTTCTACCTCTATATCATATATTAATGTATTTACAGTTATATAAACTTTAACTCCATATAAATGACATGTATTAATAGCAATTTCTAATTCTTCTTTAGAAAAATTACCAGCAAAACTTCTAGCACCGAAATTTCTACCTGATAAATAAACTGCATCACATCCTGCATTTATAGCAGCTTTCAAACATTCCATATTCCCTACGGGAGCAAGTAACTCTGGCATAAACATCACCTAGATAATTATAACACACTATTATTTGTTTTAAAAGTTTGACAAATAATATAGAATGTGTTATTATGAATATGTCAAGGAAACTTGCATAAAATAAAAAAGAGATACACGTATAATTCTACTTGTATATTGAGAAGTAATTAATCTCGATATATGGTAGAATATTTTTTTGTATAAAATTAAATTTATACAAAAAGATCTGCGATTGAGTTTAGACAGAAAAGGAACGGGGTTTTTATATCCA
>JAFTRC010000012.1 GCA_017462455.1 Bacilli bacterium
ATAAATTTATTAAAAAAATTTTCAATAAAATTTCAAAGCAAAAATAGTACGCACTTTTTTCAATTAAAAAAATCTCTCTAAACCTTTATAAAATAAGGCCTAGGGAGATTTTTAGTTTCTCCAAGTGTCAAAGTCAAGATTTTAACACATTTAATTTAATAAAGTAAATATATATTATTATATTATTTAATTTTTATCCAAGAAAATATTTTCTTGGATCTAAAGCAGTTGCTTTAGATAGTTTCAATACCTTAACATTATCTCTTGTCATAACTTCTTCTTGTGCGAATTTTATATTTTGCTTTACTGTTTTATTTAAATTACGAACCCCTGTTGATTTACTCAGTCCTTTTTTAGCTATTTCCTCTATATAACCACTAGTATAGTGTAATTTAATTCCTTGTAGAGCTAATTCTTCTTTAAATATATTTAACTGGCTTATTTTAGATTTTGTTAAAATCTTCTTTACATCTTCTAAAGTTAATTCATTTGTAGCAGTTATAATGTCAATTCTTCCTACAAACTCAGGACCTAACCATTTAATTAAATCCTCTTCTTCTATTCTAACTTTTTTATTCGCTTCTTCTACAGTAGTCTTTCCAAAACCAACTGTTTTATGTCCATATTTTTGTTTTTCTTCATATAAAGAATCAAAAGAACCCATAAATATAACAGTAAGATTAGATGTATCAAACATCATTTTTTCATTTCTAGCTTGATCTATATCTACTTCTATAATGTCTCTATCTAACATTTTTAACATAGAGTGTAAAACTGATTTACCTGACACATCATCTTTAGAACTAGATGATTTTTTATCAATCTCATCTATTATAAGAATACCTCTTTGAGCTTTTTTTATATCTCCGTTTGCAGCTTCTAACAATCCAGTAAGCATACTTGGTACATCTTTTCCTACATATCCTGCTTTAGTATAAGCAGTTGCATCAGCTTTAAATATAGGTATATCCATTTCTTTAGCTACTATATTTATAATCTCTGTTTTTCCCGTTCCTGAAGGGCCAATAACTAACATATGGTTTTTACTTCTAGGATTAATTGAAGTATAATTTATAGCTAAAGTTCTAGTTACATCATTAACTGCTTCATCTTGCCCTACTATATTAGAAAAAACAACTTCCCTAAGCTTAGCTAAATTAAATTTTTTAGATTCTTCTTTTTTTACTTTCATTTTCTTTTTTGATTCTTCTTTAGGTTTACTATCTTTAACTTCCATCATTCCACCAACGCTTAATATTTGATCTATATTCTTTCTAAAGTCTTCTATAGTTTCAGATTCTCTAAGTTCTTTTAACGATTTAGAATCAAAAGTAAAAATAACATTATCATTTTCATCATATCCGCCGGCAATAAGTGGGATTACCTCTTCATCTTCAAATGATTCAAAAGGTACTTTTTTAACATTTAAAAATCCCCTTTCATAGTCATAATAGCCATAATATAAATTACTAGAAGCTATCTCTAAAAACTCTGAAAGTAAATCTTCTTCTTCTACAACATCCCCAAATTTTTCTCTAAGTTCTTCTATTGTAGTTGGCGAATCAAAATAATAATCACTATCATCTCTACCACACTCTATAGAATCACAAACAAGCCCAAAATCGGTATCAAAAACTTGAGCATCATCAAGATATTTTCCCTTAATAACTCCTATTGGCTTAAATAAAAACCTATCATCGCTTAAATTAATTTTTTCTAATTGAATTGCTATATCCATAAAAATCCCCCTGACTAATAGCTATTATTTATTTGTATTATTATAATAATTATATTCCGATAAAGTTTGAGATACCCATTCTAAATCATCAAAACCTCCATCTGACTCATTCAAGTATTCTTCTATATCATATATTAGTTCACTCATATTATTATATTTTTCTACTACTATTCCATATTTCTTTAATATTGAAACTTGTTCGTCTGTTATATAAATATTATTATGTTTTTTTATAAATTTTGACTCATTAGCAACTAATTCACTTTCATCTATATAATGTCCATCAACAAACATGAAATCACCTGCAAATATTATAACACAATTTTTTACAAATAAATAAAAAAAGTAGAATAATCTACTTAATCAAATACTATTTCTTGCATTTTAGGCAATTCTTTTTTATCATATTTTTTTAATTTTTTATGAGCTGAAACCAATAAACTAAGCAATATCCAAGATGTAAATATAGCTGAATTAAGTTCCAGTAATACTAATAAATTTTTATTAGAAAATATTGTTAGCTCGTCATAAACATTTATACCATTACTACTGACTATATCTATTATTAATATTAAAAACACATCTATTATTACAGTATTTACTATATTTAATATTTTATGTGCTTTATACATTTTTTTATTAAATACCGAATATATAAAGAAAAAATTAGATATAGTTAAAATAATAATATAAACAGTTAAATTAGGAAAATAAAGAGCCATAAACACACTATCAAACAAATTATCGATTAAGTCTAATACAACAGAATTATAAGCTATTATAACGGTTATAGAAAGTACTATCCAAGATACTATAAATATCCATTTATTAATTTTTATATTTCTTTTTATACATATTATAAAAAATATTAAAAGCGCGATTGCAATCATCGAACAAAATAAAAAAAGAGGAGACGATGAAATCATATCAGTTAATACTTTAGTTTTTTCAGCTAACGATAAATCATTCATAATATCACCTCTTTTTAAGTTTATTCTTTATTAATTAAATCAAAAATATATACAGTTTGTTTTGTATTACTATTTCTTGTACAAGTGATAAGTACTAAACTGCTTTTATTGCTATCTTTATATATAGCTACTGTACCATCTTTATCTACTTCATATGTTTTAACTAACTCATACGAATATTTAGCATTATTATAATTTATATAAGCAATATCACCTTTTGATAATTGATATAAACTATCAAAATAACAAATATAGCAATTACCAGAATGAGCAGCTAATATTAAATTACTATTTTCTTGATCTGGAAAAGTAGAACCATTTATAACAGTTACATTATAATCTACATTATTATATTTTGAACCTATATCAAGAAAACCATTCTTTAAATTTATTTTAGGTATTTCTAATATACCTATAAAATCGTATTTTATCTCTTCTAATTGACTTGAATTTTCTTCAGAAGCATTTTCTTCTACAGGAGGAACTTCTTCCTCAATATATTCAGTTTCAGTCTGTATACTTTCTGGCATTTCATTTTCATATAATAATACATTCATTTCAGTAAAAGCTTTATTTTTCTTTTCTTTAAAATATTCACTTAATCCTAAAGTTAAACCAATTAATATTAATACTATCCCTATTAATATTATTGTACTATTTTTTATCTTTAACTTTTTTATTTTTTCTAACATAAACAATTATCCCTATAACAAGAGCAATATCAAACATAGCTATTGAACTAAGTAATGGAAGCTCCATACCAAAAACATCTTTTTGTTTCTTTGTTTCTTCTTTCTCTGTTTCTAGTTTATTTATTAATTCTACTTTTACTGTTTCTGATTCTTCACTAACAACAAATTCAATTTTCTCTGTGTTTTTAGCATATCCTTCTAAAGTACTAACTTGTACTAAATAATATGTACCTAATTCCATTTGTTCAAATACAAATATTTCTTCTGTTGTCTCTTCTTCATAAAAAATATTTCCATTTTTATCTTGTATTTGAAACTTAACACCACTTAATAATTGATTATCTTCACCTAATATACTTATTTCTACACGTTTTTTAGCATTATCAATTATAGTTGTAGAATAATCAACATTCGGTCTTTTAGTTGTTGTATTAGTTTTTTCATCTTCTTTTTTTTCTTTCTCTTGTTCCTTATCATTTTTCTCTGTTGTTTCTTCTTTTTTATTTTCTTCTGTATTTACATTTTCTTCTGTTTTAGTATCAGTATCAGTTTTTTCTTCCTCTTTAATTTCTGGATCTTCAGGGGGTTGTGTTGTGGCATTATCTTCTGTATTTTCCTTACTTGTATCCCCCTCATCAGGAGTTGTTATTTCATCTTCAGTTGGAGTCCCAGGTACTACTGGTTCTTCTGTCTCCGTATTTTCTGTTCCTTCTGGAGTTTGAATTGTCTCTTCTGCTATTACATTAAAAGGTACTAATACCATTACCATTACTAAAATTAAAAGAAAATATATTTTTTTATTACACTTCATAATCACACCTACCATACATAATTATTTTATCACAAGAAAAAAAATATATCAATTCTTAAGACTAATATATTTTTTTAGATGATACTTTATTATTAATATTTATATTAACTACAGTACCATCCTTTTTTGTATTCTTAATATTTGAATTTTCACCTAAATAAGAGAATACATTTTCTACATAATCAGGATCTCCAATTTTCACTATATGTCGATATTCTAACCATCCAATATCTTCAGGGTTACTTAATATTTCTTTTATAGATTTACCACAAGCACTAGAATAAGCTTTTAATATTGTACTCATACTGCCACTTCCCATGTTGTAACATTGAACTGCAGCTACTGTATTATAATTCATATACTCCATACAATTTTGTAGATACATACACCCTACTTTTATATTATAATCTATATCAGAAAGTTTTTCATCATCTATTATAAAAGATTCTTTTTGACCTGTATCAAAATTATAAGCACTTATTGGTTTGTTTGCCCACACATTATATTGTATTTGCATAAGACCTATAGCTCCACCAACATCTATTGTAGTACCATGTACACCTCTTTCTTGAGTAGCTATTGCAGTTACTAAATCTGGATCCACTCCATATTTAACAGAATATTTTTCTATTAAATCTCCATAATAGGCTTTAGTTTTATACGCTTTATTAGTATCAGATCTATCACTATAATCTATAGAAACTTTTTGTGTTTCTTCATATTCTAAGTTACTTAATACAATATTTTTATCTTCATTATTAACAGATAAATTAGTTATGTGCGAAGAATTATCTTCGACAGTTGAATTAACTTCATCAAACAATTCCGATAATTCAACACTTTTTTCAGATGTACTTATACTCATATCATCAAAATATCCTGATACATTATTAGCCATAGCACTTATGTTATCTTTAAACATATATATAGAACTAGAAAGAGTTAAAACAGTAAGTCCAGTAGCAATTATTTTTCTTCCTGTATGTTTATTTTTTCTTGTAACTTTTTTCTTTTTACTCTTTTTTAACGAATTAGTTTCAATATACTTTTTTACAATAGTTATTAAAGGATTAATTCCTCTTTTAGTTAAAACATCTCCTAAATCATTAATATTTATAATGTAATTCTCAAATTCAATAGATAAATAGTCATCTTTTTCTTTTATATTAACAATAGATTTACTCGATAACAATTTTATTGTATTATAAGTTTCACTACCTCTTAAAACTCTACTCTCATTTTCAGACTTTAAACTTCTAAATTCCGATAAAACTAATTTACCATCATCATCTATCCATAATTCATATCTTCTCATTATTTATCAATTCCTTTATACTTAGAATCTAACATATTATCAATTAAATCCCATTCATAATCATTTTCTATATCTTGTAATACATAGTTATTGTTTTCAAGTATATATCTAGATGCATAAACTAAAGGTTCATTATCTTCATCTAAAGTACCATCAGTATAAACAATATAGTTTCTATCGTTATTATCATCTCTAAAAGTAAGTAATATATTACAATTTATTTCTTTACCTTCTTCTATTATTTTAAAATTCATAAGCCACCTACCTTAATCTAATTATAACAACAAAAAAAGTAATTATCAATTAAAACAATAATTACTTTACACTATTTTACTAAACTTATAAATGAATTAGGTATATCAATATCTATAATAATCTTTTCTTTTGTTTTTGGATGTATAAATTCTAAATAATTAGCATGAAGAGCCATTCTTCTTATTGGGTCTTTCTTTATACCATATTTCTTATCTCCTACAATAGGATTACCTAAGTCATTTAATTGTACCCTTATTTGATTTTTTCTGCCTGTTTTTAAATTTAAACTTAGCATTGTATATTTTTTATTCTCAAGTATTTTCTCATACTCTGTTATAGCAAGCTTTCCATTTTTATCATTGACTGAATATGTATAATGGGTTTTAGTTTCTTGTAGATAACTTTTTAATACACCTTTATCTTTTTCCACTTTACCATTCACTATAGCTACATATCCTCTTTTAAATTTATCCCAATTATCTTGTAAATAAAACTTAGTTTTTTCATCTTTAGCAAGTATTACAATACCACTTGTATCTTTATCAAGTCTATGTACTATAAACACTTTATTACTTTTATGTTTTTGCTTTAAATAATCAAGAGTGTAGTGGAATAAAGTTCTTTCTTTTTCTCTATTTGTAGCTATTGTAAGTAAATTATGAGGTTTATTTACTACTATTATAAATTTATCTTCATATAATATATCTAATTTTTTTTTAACCATAAAACACCTATTTTTCTAATCTTTCAATAGCTCTAGCCAATCCTAATTTACCATATTCAAAAGTAAGAGATCCTTGCTGATAAGCAATATATGGGGGTCTTAGTGGCCCATCACAAGAAAGCTCTATAGATGAACCTTGAGTAAATGAACCTGATGCCATTATAACTTTATCGTCATATCCTGGCATATCTGATGCTTCAGGTATAGCATTAGAATCAATTGCTGATCCCATTTGAATACCTTGGCAATATTTAATTAATTTATCAGGATCATTAAATATAATATTTTGTACTATATCTACTCTTTCTTCATTATATTTAGGTTCAACATCATACCCTTTATTTTGTAATACATAACTAGTTAATATTGCGGTTTTTAAAGCACTTCCTACTACGCTAGGAGCACTATATAATCCTTGTAATATACTTTTATTAGCACCTAAAGATGGGCCTACTTCCTTACCCTCTCCTGGAACAGTTAACCTTTCACTTATTAACTCTATTAAATCTTTTCTACCTACAACATAACCACCATTAGGAGCAATACCTCCACCTAAATTTTTAATAAGAGATCCAACACATACATCAGCACCTACTTCAATAGGTTCTTTTTTATTTACTAATTCACAGTAACAATTATCAATCATAATAATTGCATCTTTGTTAACTTCTCTAATTTTACTTATAATATTTTCTATCCTTTGAATACTTAAACTTTTTCTAGTAGAATACCCCTTAGATCTTTGTATATAAATAACCTTTATATCATTTTCTTTCACTCTATTAATTATCTTTTCATAATCAAAACCATTATCTACTAAATCTATTTCTTCATACTTAACTCCAAATGATTTTAATGAACTAGAATTATCTTTTATACCTATAACTTCGTGTAAAGTATCATAAGGAGTACCTGTTATACAAAGCATAATATCATTAGGTCTAAGTACCCCGAACAAAGCTGTAGCCAAAGCATGACTACCTGATATGAATTGACTTCTAACTAATGCATCTTCACTTTTAAATATATTTGAATAAACTTTTTCAATTACATCTCTACCTATATCATTATAACCATATCCTGTAGTACTATTAAAGTGGTATTCAGACACTCCTTCTTTTTGAAAAGCATCTAGTACCTTCATACTATTAAATAATACTATTTCATCTATTTTTTTTAATTCATCTTTTATTTCTATTTCACTTTTATTTATTAATTCTAATATTTCATTCATCACTATCACCTATCACAATTATACTTCCACTATTTATTTTACTATCAACTAAATCTCTTACCTGTCTAGCGACCTCTTTAGGAACTATTAGTTTTATTTGACCAATTCGATTCATTTCTTCTTTTAAATAATCTTGATTCATTTCTCTTATACTTTCAGTATCTACCCAATTAGGACAAACACAATAAACATTTATATTTTTAAGTTCTAAAGCCAAAGACTTAGTTAAATTAATAAGTCCAGCTTTACTAGCAGAATAATCCATATTTAAAGTTGAATATGTATCTATTCCATCAGTAGATGAAATATTTATTATTACTCCACCATTCATTATATTATATAAATTTTGAATAAGTAAAAAAGGACTAACTAAATTAACCTCCAATACCTTCATAAATTCTTCTTTGGTTTTAGAAGCAAAGTTATTAGCTAAATCTATAGCTGCGTTATTAACAAGTACATCTAATCTTTCATATCTTTGTTTTATATTATTACAAAACTTATTTAACTCTATTTCATCAGCTAAATCTAATTTATAACTATCAAAACTAACTCCTATAGCTTCGATTCTTTTCTTTAATAACTCTATTTCTTTAATACTTGTATTATATGTGCCAATAATATTATATCCATCACGTGCGAATTCTAAAGCAATTTCTCTTCCTATCCCTTTAGCACACCCAGTAATAAGAACTGTCTTTTTCATAAAATCATTCCTTCGAAGGTATTATATCAGAAACATAAAAAAAATGGAATTACTTCCATCAATTATTATCTTTTTTATATACTTTTTTCTTTACACATTTTTCTTCACGTTCTTTGCCATAATATACTTCACTCATTTTACATCTAGATTGACTTATCTCACATACAAAAGGATCAATTATAAAATGCCTAGCTTCTATATAATCAAATTTATCTTTATCAAACTCTATTCTTAAATCTATAAACCCAGGTATAACCTTTATTTTTTGATCACACGTTGCTGAACTAAGAGCAGGAGCACATAAAATCATACCATCACTAAAAACTTTTGTTTTCATCATATGACCATGACCTGATACAATTAATCTTGAATCAGTCATAATTTGAGGATTTTTGTCTACACTAAGTTCATGTCGAAATAAAATACTATCTTTCTTTAAGTTTACAATGCCTTTACCATATCCGATAGGAACAAGATCATATCTATATTTAGAAATGATTTTTAAAATATCTATTCCATCGTAAAACAAAGAATGTAGGTCGTGATTTCCTAAAATCATAAATTCAATTATATCTTTATCATATGGATGTTTACTTATTAGTGTAGATACCTGTGATTTTAAATCAGTTAATATTCTACGATTTGTTGAATGAACACCATCTATCACATCACCACAATTAATTATTATGTGGATATTATTTTTAGCTGCATATTCATATACTCTTTTTAGTAAATCCATATTATAACCTATATTACCTATATGTGTATCTGAAATAATTATGCATCTAAATGTTTCATCAAGCATGTTAATTTTAATACAATTACTTTTTTCTTCATAATACTTTTTATTTATAATATAGTGTATATCTGAATTTGAAATATACTCTGGCTTAAAATTATATCCACAATTAATTATATGATTTATTCTCATATAAACTTGTTTTTCCGTTAAATTTAATAAACAACTAATTTCTTTTATTGATTTGTGTTGCATCAATAATTCTATTATATTATTATTAATATCTGTCATACAAACACCCCTACCATTATAATTATACTAAAAAAAGGTATTTAAATTCAATACCTTTTACATTTATTCCACCACATAATAATTTATTCCTTCACTTGTAGTTCCTTCTCCTACTATTGATACGTCAGATTTTAGATATAGGACTGGACGGACCCCGCCGGAGTAGCTAGCGCTGCCGCCGACGCCAAAGCCAAGCGAAAACACATTGAACACGAGATACGAAGAGTGGTTATAAGGGGATATAGTCCATTGGCCTGCGGTTAAATCAGACTTATATAGCCAATCGTTTGTATAGCATGTACTACTTGAATAGCCGGATAATGTCTCACTACAACTTCCTAAGTCTGTTGCATATCCATAATCACTCGGATACATTAATCCTATCTTTCCTACCCATTCTGTTGGTCTTCCACTATATACTCTCATTCCTCTTTCTACACTATAAAATCCATTGGAATATAAATTTTCTGAATTAGTCCCTCCCAAGTTCCATAGGACATTTTCTACTTTGTTTCTAGCAACTTCTGATAGTCCACTACTTGTAAAATCACAAGTAGTTGTTGCTCCTGAACTTCCACTATAACATGTTCCACTTCCATTATTCCAATATAGACCTCTTGTATACTCATATATTGAACTGCTACTAGATACTATTAATTCTGTATCTTCTGGTGGATTTAGCAACATCATTAATCTTGAATCTGCCCAATTATTACTTCCATAACTTGAAGTTGAACTTCCAATTCCGCTTAGTTTGTTATCCCAACTATAGCTTCCTATAGATTCATCTCTTATTATTTTTACTAGTTTTTCTGATGCACAATTATCATAATGTCCATCACTATTAGAGTCTATATTACAAGGTAAACTATCTGTCGTATATTTTGTTTCAAATACACCTATTATCCTCCATAAGATTATTTTCCCTGATGCATCTGTATCACCTATATCTATATAGTTATTTGGACTTGCTCCATAGTATCTTAAGTTCCCTCCACTTGATACTGTTCCACCTAATCCATCGTCTATTATTCCATTTGTTGTATCTACTTTGTATGTTATTGAATTATTTGTTACTGTACTATTTGGACTATATAGATTTGTTATATATTGTGCGAGTGTGACTTTTTCTTCTACTTTTTGTATTTCTATATTTCCACTTACATTTGGTATTGTTAATACTCCATTTTCATATGTATAATTAGTTATCTCTGCTTCACTCATTAATACTTTTATACTACTTGGGGCATTTTCTCCTAAGTCTACTACTAATGTATCTGTTTCAAGTATTATACTTGGATATGTATCTTCTACTGTTATATCTGTATATGTTACGTTATAGGCTGCTTTAAAATTAAAGTCTAGATTTAGATTATAACTTGTATTACTACTATTATATCCATTTTCTTTATATTTTATTGTTATATAAAATTCTTTTTTTATTC
>JAFTRC010000013.1 GCA_017462455.1 Bacilli bacterium
GAAATATTAACAGAAAAGATAGAAATAATAAGAGTAGATATTCCATATTAAGTGAAAAGATGTTATAATAAAGACGCAAGTAAGTTAGACTATAAAGATAAGTTTATAGGATTAATAGGTATAGAAGATAGAAAGCTTGCTGAAAACATAACAAAAGGAGATGTTGGTATGGAAGATATATATAAGAAGGTAGAAGAATTTAGTGATGATGAAGAGATATTAGGAGCATATGATGGAGAATGGCATAGACAAGAAGTTGCAAGAGTAGTAATGTTAGATAAGGTAGAACAAGGATATAAAGAAGGTCATGAGAATGGTCGTGAAGAAGGAATTGAAATGATTGCTCAAAATATGTTAAAAGAAAAAGTAGATATTAATTTTATATCAAAAGTAACAGGATTAACAATTGATAAAATAAATAATCTAAAATAATTTTATAATAGTTTACTTAAATAATAGTTTAGTATATAATTATATTAGGTGATTTGATGAAAAGTGATATTGAAATAAGTCGTGAATGTAATATGTTAGAAATAAATAAAATTGCTAATATATTAAATATAGATGAAAAATATTTAGAATGTTACGGTAAATATAAAGCTAAAATAAATTTAAATATTAATAATGAATCCAATAAAGAAGATGGTAAATTAATACTTGTTACATCAATTAATCCTACACCTTTTGGAGAAGGTAAAACTACTGTAAGTATAGGTATTAATGATGCATTAAGAAAATTAGGCAAAAAATCTATAGTAGTACTTAGAGAACCATCTCTTGGTCCTGTATTTGGTATAAAAGGTGGTGCTACAGGAGGTGGATATTCTCAAGTAGTACCTATGGAAGATATAAATCTACATTTTACAGGAGATATACCTGCAATAGAATCTGCTAATAATTTATTATGTGCTATTATTGATAATCATATATTTCAAGGAAACGAACTTGGAATTAAAAAAGTAGTTTTTAATAGATGTATGGATTTAAATGATAGAGCTTTAAGAACTATAATTATAGATAGCAAATATAATAGATATGATCATTTTGATATAGCTGTAGCTAGCGAAATGATGGCTATACTTTGTGTATCTAAAGATATAGATGATTTAAAGAAAAGAATTGGCAATATATTAATTGGATATACAGAAGATAATAAAATGATATTTGCTAAAGAATTAGGTTGTGTTGATGCTATTGCTATTCTTTTAAAAGATGCAATTAAACCTAATTTAGTTCAAACGTTAGAAAATAACCCTGCAATTATACATGGTGGACCTTTTGCTAATATAGCTCATGGTTGTAATAGTATAATTGCTACTAAACTTGGATTAAGTTTAAGTGATTATGTAGTTACAGAAGCTGGTTTTGGTGCTGATTTAGGAGCTGAAAAATTCTTAGATATAAAATGCCAAATAGCAAATTTAAAACCTAATTGTGTAGTCATAAATGCTACTATTAGAAGTTTAAAATATAATGGTGGTGTATCTAAAGAAAATATAAATATTGAAAACCTAGAAGCGTTAGAAAAAGGTATTGTTAACTTAGAAAGACATATAGAAAATATAAGCAAATATACTAAAAATATAGTAGTATGTTTAAATAGATTTGATTATGATACTGATAAAGAAATAAATTATGTATTAGATTTTGTAAAAAACATGGGATATGAAATTGAAATATGTAATTCGTTTAAAGAAGGAAGTAATGGAGCTATAAATTTAGTTAATAAAATAATTGAAGTAAGTAATAAACAAGTTGATTTTAAACCTTTATATAACTTTAATGAAAATATAATAGATAAAATAAATAAAGTAGCTAAAGAAATTTATAGGGCTAATAATGTTATTATAAGTGATGAAATAAAAGAAAAAATAAATATAATAGAACAAAATAATTTAGGTAATTTACCTATATGTATAGCTAAAACACAATATTCATTTAGCGATAATCCTAAATTTTTAGGTGCTCCAGATGATTTTAACATGACTGTTACTGATATTAAAATTAGTAGTGGTGCTGGGTTCATAGTAGTTTTAATGGGTGATATTATGACTATGCCAGGACTTGGCAAAAATAGTGCTTACTTAAATATGAAGATAGATAATGACGGAAATATAAGTGGTTTATTTTAAAAAATATAAAACGAGTAAATATGAAGAAATTACTTGTTTTTTTTAATTTTTAGTATTATAATTTTAGTATAGAAAGTAGGAGTATATGAAAAGAGGTTTTACGTTAATAGAATTATTAGCGGTTATAGTAATTTTAGCTATAATAGCACTTATAGCTACACCAATTATATTAAATATAATTGATTCATCAAGAGAAAGTACACAAAGTATTACCGCTCAAAATTATAAAAAGGCGATAGAAAATTCATTAGCAAAAAAAGAACTAAATAAAGAGCATGTTCAAAATGGAAAATATGAAATAATGGAAGACGGTAATCTATGCCTAAGTAAATTAGAAAACGGTTTATGTGAAAATAATGATATTTTAAAAATAGAAACAGATGGAGAACGACCAAAAAAAGGTTATGTAGAAATATTAAATAATAAGGTACACAATTTTATTATATACATTAATGGTTATAAAATAACAATTGATTCTAAAGGAAATATTACAGTCACTAAAGTATCGGATGAAACTGGTGTTTGTACTTTAGAAGAAAAATCAACAGTAGTATCCACTTATCCCGTATATGGAATATATTCAGTTGGAGATAAAGTAAAATGTGGGACTGAATTCTTTTATATAATCGACGGTAATGATGATTCTATTTCTATGTTAGCAGAATATAATTTAAATCTTGGTAAAGATTGGATTGCAACTAAAGATGCATATGATGGTTCGGAAGTAAAACAAAGTAAAGATAATCCTTCTGAAATAGCTTTTTCACAAGTTCAACCATATGTAGAAGCTTATAAAGAATATTTAATCAAAATTGGTATAACAAATATTGAGGTTTCATTAATGTCTTATGAAAAAGCAGCGTCTTTCGGATGTCAGGAATTGTGTGATGAAAATTATAGTTGGATATATGATACTTCTTATTGGTTAGGAACAAACTATAACACGGCTAAACAAACTGCGTTTTTGATATCAAGTGATACGAAATATGCATTTGAGGCTTATATGTATGGTATGCCATGCGGGGAATATCAATGTGATGGTTATTTTTTCTATGGCATTCGTCCAGTTGTAACTTTACCAATATCTCAAATTAAATAATCTATTATTAAATATAAATATTATAATTTAGTAAAAAATTAGATAATTTCTAATTTTTTTTGTATAATAAGAAAGTGCTTGTTAAATTTCACAAAAGTTTCACTTATATAATCATTTATGTTTAAAAACTAATAGTTTGCTCATAATTATCTTGAAAGGAGATAATTATGGCACGTCATAAGGTCGAACCAAGTGACATTTGCCTTTTTAACCCTTATTTTATAACGTTTTAGAAAATTTTGGACTTGTTTTTGGTCTTGTTCTTCAATTCATAAACTTGGAATTTTAAGAGTAATAAAATATAAATAGTATAAATGTAAACATTTTTAGCTTACATTTTTTTTATTAAAATTTTTTTGAAATTTAACTATTGTATTGACATATTGGAAAATATAATGTACAATGTCATTGTATTAACGAAGTAATACAGAGAGGTGAAATTATGGAATTTACTTTTGATAATAATATTCCTATATATATTCAACTTTTAGAATATATGAAAATATATCTTATTTCTGGTATATTTAAATGTGGAGAAAAACTTCCTTCTGTTAGAGAGTTTGCAACAACATTTAAGGTCAATCCTAATACTATGCAAAAGGCACTAGCTGAACTTGAAAGTATGAATTTAATATATACTGAAAGAACAAATGGTAAGTATGTTACAAATGATACAAAATTAATAGAAAAACTAAAAGATGAATATGCTATTACTCTTGCAAAGAGTTATTTTCAAGGAATGAAAAAAATAGGATTAGGTAAAGCTGATTCAATAAAATATTTAGAAGGGATAGATGAGTAATATGAAACTTTTAAAAATTAATAATTTAAATAAATCGTTTGATAATAAAGAAATACTTAAGGATATTAATTTAAGTATTCAGCGTGGAAAAATTATAGGTTTATTAGGTAAAAATGGCGTTGGAAAAACTACACTTATTAAAATTATAAATGATTTACTAACGCCAACAAGTGGAGAAATATTAATTAAAGGTCAAAAAATAGGAGTTGAAACAAAAAAAGCAATATCTTATTTGCCAGAAAGAACATATTTAAATAAACAAATGAAAGTATCTGAGGTAATTAGTTATTTTGAAGATTTCTATGACAATTTTGATTCTGAAAAAGCCAAAAAATTGCTAAAAGATTTAGATTTAGATATTAATCAAAAGTTAGCAAAAATGAGTAAGGGTATGCAAGAAAAAGTTCAATTAGTTCTTGTAATGTCTAGAAATGCTGATTTATATGTTTTAGATGAACCATTAGGTGGTGTAGATCCAGCA
>JAFTRC010000014.1 GCA_017462455.1 Bacilli bacterium
ATTTGTTTTGTTTTTATGAATCCTACTGGTAAAAATATTGCAAGTGATAAAACTTGGAAAGGCAGAAAGTCTCCATGGTTAGGTACTAAAAATATTTGGAAGTTGTTCTATAAAGTTAATTTATTAAGTGAAGAAACATTTAATAATATTCAAGAAAAGAAACCAAAAGATTGGGATTATGAATTTTGTGATTATGTTTATGAAGAAATTGCTAATAACAAATTGTTTATTACTAATTTAGGAAAGTGTACACAAATAGATGCAAGACCTTTATCAGATGAAGTTCTAAAAAGGTATCTTAATTTACTGCTTAAAGAAATAGATATAATTAAACCAAAAGTAATTATCACTTTTGGTAATCAAGTTAGTTCTATTATTCTAAATAAAAAGATATCAGTATCTGAAAATAGGAAAATCTGTCATCAAATAGAAATTAATAAAAATAAATATAAAGTTTATCCTGTTTATTATCCAGTTGGTAACGGTATATTCAATATTGATAAATCAATAGAAGATATCTTATGGATAATTGAAAATGAAATAAAAAAAGAAGAACAAAATCTTCTTTGTGAAGTTTTATAGAAAGTTGTAATATTATGGTTGGATATAAAACAGCAACATATCTTCATTTATCAAAAGAAGGATTTAGTAATGAAAAAGAATCTAATAGTATAACTAATTAAAAATTAATTGTAGATAATTATTTAAAAGAACATAATGAATATAAGTTAGTTGATTATTATATAGATGATGGATATTCCGGTTATTATTGTTCTAACTACTATAGAACAAAGAAGTGTGAAAACAATAAATCAATATCAAAAAGTAATAGACAAAGCAATTTTATCAGCAAATAATAGTATTTCAAGTGCAGAAGATTGGGTTGTTGAGATCAACAAGCCAATAAAAACAGGAAAAGCTAAAGAAGAAATTATTAAAGACTATAAACTTTTAAGATATATAAGTTATTTAATAGCACAAAATGCTGATCCAAGTAAAGAAGTTGTTGCCTTAGGACAAACATATTTTGCTATACAAACCAGAAAACAAGAAATAACAGAGCAAGAATATGACTCCTTATCAGATGATGAAAAAAGATTTTATCAAAGAAAATTAACAAAACAAGGCAATTATACATTACAAAAAGTTGTATCATCTGCTGGTGTTAAAAATATGGCTGAATTTCATAATGCAATATATAAAGGATTATATAATGGAGAGACTGCTGATGATATTTTTAAAGGAAAAAAGTTACGTTATAGAGAAGACATTTTAGATAATATGAATGAGGATGAATTAGTTGCTAATTTATTTAGGATAAACCAAACTAAGCAAAGACTTATAAGAGATAATGTCCAAGGTGAAAAACAAGCAAAAGATGTACATTATGAAGTTGGTAAGAAAGTTAGGAAAGCAATTGCTGATATTGGTGGAATGATGTCAGAAGAAATGCCAACACCTAAAAAGAGTTTAAAAGAACTTGAAAGAGAAAAAAACAATTAGAAAACAAAGAACAAAAGAAACTTGAGGGAATAAAATAACAACCAAAAAGTAATAACTTTAAATTAAAATGAAAATAGGATGTGATTTATGAACAAGTATAATATTAAAGAATTAAGAGAAAATATATCTTTAGATGAAGTTAATCCTGACGATGTTGATGAATTATCATCCATAAGAATAAATACAAGAATGAATCCTGTAAATAGAATTATGATTTCATAAGTAAAACTAAAAATCCTTATATATTTAAAGTGAATGGTAGATTAGTGAAAATTGAATTTTGCAATAATGATAAAAAAGCAGAAGATTCTATCACAAGTGATATTAAAAGTATTTATAAATAGTATGGATCTTACAAATTATCTTTAAAGATAATTAAAAAGTGATTAATAGAGAGGAAATGGAAAATGAGAGATTTTGAAAAGATTAGTTTTGAACAATTTTGTAAAGATGTATGCAATGATAAAAAAATATATGATAATTATAAATTACCTGTAAGAGATTCAAAATTAACAGCAGGTTATGATATTTATTTGATACAAGATTTAGAATTGAAACCTAATGAAATTATAAAATTACCTACTGGAATAAAAGCATATTTTCAAGATGATGAAGTTTTGTTAATAGTTGTAAGGAGTTCGGCTGGATTTAAATATAATATTAGATTGGTAAATCAAGTAGGCGTAATTGATGCTGATTATTATAATAACAAGAATAATGAAGGACATATATTTGTAAAAATTCAAAATGAAGGAACAGAAACAATAAAATTTAAAGCAGGTGAGGCAATAGCACAAGGAATATTTTTAAAATACTTAATTACTAAAAGTGATATAAATTTAGGATTAGAAAGAGAATCAGACTATTAAAACAAATAGTTTAATATATATAGGAAGATGAAAATAAAGGTAAAATAATACAATGCTTGAGTTTGTTTTATCTAACCCCTTCTAAAAAGTTTTATAAAATAAGGGAAAACTAGAATTAGATCTTACATCTTTTTAATAAAAAGAACTTAAAAATTAGTAAAAAATATCAAAAAACACCAAATAAGGTGCTTTTTTGTATATATTTATCAAAGTGATGTTGCAAGCTAACCCTTATTGAAAAATATACTAAAAAAACATGATATAATATGATTAAATAGAAATATAAATAGTAATTTGTTGAGGTGATTAAGTGAATAAAGAAGAAATACTTAATATATTATATGGTAAAGAAACATGGGATATATGGAGAAATTTTCAAGAAATAGAAAGTAGTATTGATAAATCTGAAATGTTATATGAATATTTTGATGATATAAAGAAAATGTTGTTAGATGAAAAATCACATATTAGAATGCGTGGTTTTAGAATTATTTGTAAATTATCTAAATGGGACAGAGATAATAAAACTAAC
>JAFTRC010000015.1 GCA_017462455.1 Bacilli bacterium
CAAATTTCAAAGGTATTATTCTTTTTTCTTCTATCATATTTCACCTCCCTTCACATATATCATTCTACAAAACTTTTCGATTTCCTTTTTTTTCTAATAAAAAATTTAAAAAAATGTGAAATTTCATCTATTTTTCACATTCCATAAAAAAAAGAATAAACTATTAGTTATTCTCCTTTATTATTGATTCAATTAATTCAATCAATTCATTTTCATTTATATTAAATGTTTCTATATCAAAATTGAAATCATTATAAGTAAATAATACAATATAGTTTTCTTGATATCTAACTATTTTAACACTTATTCCATTTATAACTGATTCATTTAAATCTTCAAAAATAATTTGAATACAACGCGGTTTTGTTTTACTTGATGGACTTATAAATATTTCTATTGATGAATCATCATTATAATAATTGATCAAATAATCACCTGTAAATTTAGTATTATCAAAATAGTTATATATTTTATTAAATTTTAATTGATTTAAATATATAGGAACCTTAATATTTTCACACCATTTAAATTCATTAAAAAATTCTTCCCTAGCCATTTCAACAAGACTCCAATTTATATCATAAGCTGTATTTGCTACATCTGAAAGTTCATTAATATTTATAATATTCCTATTAGTATCTACTATCTTTATATTTTCTTTATTAATATTTATAAAATAAAATAATAATATAATACTTATAGGAATTAAACTATATTTCCAATAATTAATCTTTTTCTTTTTTAAAACATTATTATATATATCATTTTTATTTATATTTTTATCAAATATATCTTTAATTATTTTCCTATTCATATTTATCACTCTTTTCTAAATAAATATTTAATTCTTTTAAAGTTCTATATAGATAATGTTTTACATTTGACTCTGTTATATTAAGTTCTTTAGCAATATCTTTAATACTTAAATCTAAATAATAATATAAATAAAATATTTTAGATATTACAACCTTTTTATTTTTCAAATAATCCCATATTAAATCAATATTTTCACTTTTTATTATTTCTTTTTCTATATCTTCTTCACTTGGTATTTTATCTAAAATATTAATTTCTTTTGAAAATAAAGAAATTAATTTATTCTTATATTTAAATCTATAATAATCTTTTACTTTATTTTTAGCTATCCCCATTACATAACTATTTATATTATTAATATTAGTATTATCTGTTATTTTTTTATATAAATTAATATATATATTTTGCATTATATCTTTAACATCTTCTATATTAGAACACTCACAAATAACATATTTTAAAACATTTTGATATGTTTCATTATAAATCTTATCAAATAAAATCTGAGTATTCATTTTATCACCTCATTAATATAGTCGTTAAAAATAAATAAAAGTTCCAAATACATAATATAAATATAACATACTATTATACAAAAACAATGTAAATATTTAATTACATTGTTTGATTATATAGATTTTAGTTTAGTTAATAAACTATTTTTTTATTTGTATTTTATTATGAGTATTTTTCGCAATATTTGATGGTAAATTTTTATGCATTTTTATAACGAAATAATCTTCATCACTTACTAAGTTTCTACTTATAACCGGACTTTTTTGATTTATCATTATTGAAATTTAACATATTTTTTTAATAATTTTCTTTATAAGAAATAATATACCAATTTTTTAAATTAATATCTTCTAAACCTGAGCTACAATAAGAACAAACTTTATTATTTAAACTTTTAACGGGCGCTCCACAATTTGGGCAATTAATACCTACTAAAGTCTCACCTTTAGAAAATTCTAATGGATTATATACATATATAAACTCAGTGGTATAAGCTGTTTGTTTTTTATAATCTTCTTTTTTACTAATAGTCTTATTTCCTATTTTCTTTTCATAAAAATATTCTAAAGATGTGGATATAGTTAATTTCATAGCTCCTTTATCTTTTTTATAATATTTTAAAGCATGTCTATGAAACTTAATATCACTATATAATACACTTATTTTATTTTGTTTATAATCATTTATTACTTCATTTAGATTATTTTTTATTAATACTAATTCTTCATTATTACCTACTTTCTTTTCTTCTAAAGATTTAAATATTAACATCAAACTAGTCTCAACTTTATTATATAATTCACTTTCACTAAAATTAGGAAAATCATTTACTATTTTAGGTAATAATAGTTTTGTCATACCAGTCGCATTCTTTTTATTATATTTAGCTTCATATTCACCTTGTTTTATAAGTTCTTCTATATCATTTAACTTATTAAAACCTACACTATTACCAAATCTTTTTAGTTTCTTATATATTATAAAAACTATAATACTTAAAAATATTACTACTCCTATTATAACCCCTAATATTATCCCAATCAAATTCATCTAATCACCTTTATATTCCTCTAAAAAACTATGTTTTTCTCCATTTTTTGTATATCCCAGTATACAATTAAAATTAACATTATCCATACTCTTAAATATATTATGATCTATATTTTTATTTACTTTCTTTAAATCCTTTATTAAATTCTTAATTTCTTTTCTTTTACTAGAGTTTTCTAAATCGTTAGAATTCTTTTCAGTAAACTTACAGGCACAATTTAAAAAATTTAAATCATTATGTTTAGCCCAACTAATTATATCATCTTCTTTTACTAAATATAATGGTCTTATAAGCTCCAAACCTTCAAAGTTAGTACTGTGTAACTTAGGCATCATAGTTTTTAATTCTGAGCCATAAAACATAGATAAAAGTGTAGTTTCTATTACATCATCAAAATGATGACCTAAAGCTATTTTATTGCAACCTAATTCTTTAGCTTTACTATATAAAAATCCCCTTCTCATCCTCGCACATAAATAACAAGGACTATCACTAGATATAGTATCAACTACATCAAAAATATCACTTTCAAATATTTCTATAGGTATATTTAATATTTCTGCATTCTTCTTTATTAATTCCTTATTTACTTCTTTATATCCAGGATCCATAACAACATAATGAGCATTAAAATGTACTTTGCCATGTCTAATTATTTCTTGAAAACATTTAGCAAGTAAAAAAGAATCTTTTCCTCCACTAATACATACCATTATATTATCATTTTCACTTATTAATTCATACTCTTGTACTGCCTTAATAAACTTACTCCATATTTCTTTACGATATTTTTTTATTATACTCTTTTCTATCTCTTTACATCTATCCATAATAAACTCCAATCAAACAAACTAATTATACAATAGTATTTAAAATAAGTAAATAATATAATATTAAAGTACAAAAAAAAGCAAATAGAATTTGCTTTTGATTTTATTATTAACCTGCTGTTGTGTAATTTAATGATACAGCTTCATAAATAATTGTAATTGCTCCGTCAACTGCAACTGTTGGACCATTCATTGTAAGTGTAACAGTATCTGAATCTTTAGCAGCTATTGATGCTGGTGCAGATACTGTACCATCTGTTACTGTTTTACAAGCAGCTTCAACAACACTAGCTGATGCTGGATTTTCTTCAGCAGCTTTACATTCAGAAACTTTTAATACAGTTGGTAAATCAACTCCATTAGCTGTATAGTCAGAACTATTTTTTATTGTATGTGAAACAGTTTGTACATCATTAACTCCTGTGAAAGTAACTGAAATATTATACCAAGTATCATCATATTCTTTATCTACTGTACCATTTGATGGTTGAGCAGCAAAACCAAAATTACTATCAAATACTTCTTCGCTTGGTGCGGATACAGTTGCTGTTGAATTAATTGTTAATGTAGCAGAGAATGCAGCGAAACCTATTGTCAACCCTACAACACCTACAACTAAAGCAGCTATAGCCATAGCTTTAGAACCTCTATTTTCCATAAATTTCACCTCCTCACTCCCTATTACATAGCGCAAGATGACCTCTGAATTTTCTATTCTATTTATCTCTCGTACTATCTGTATTAATTATAATAAATATTTTTGTAAAAGTAAATACTTTTTTTAATTTATTTTATTTTTTTTAAATAAATTAAAAAAAAACTTAGTTTTTGCAATAAAAACTAAGTTATTAAACAGCTTATTAACCAGCAGTTGTATAGTCTAATTCTACTGCTTCATAAGTAATTTTAATTGCTCCATCAACTGCAACTGTTGGACCATACATTGTAAGTGTAACAGTTCCAGTACCTTTAGAAGCTATTGATGCTGGTGCGTCTACTGTACCATCTTTTACTGTTGCACAAGCTGCTGTAACAATACTAGCTGATGCTGGATTTGTGTCAGCTGCAGCACAAGATTTAACTTTTAATACAGTTGGTAAATTAACTCCATTAGCTGCATAAGCCGAATCATTTTTTATTGTATGTGTAGCAGTTTGTTCATCACTAACTCCTGAGAAAGTAACTTCGATATCATACCAAACGTCATCATATTCTTTATCTACTTTACCATTTGATGGTGTAGCAGCAAAACCGAATACATTATCAAATGCAGTTGATTCTTCTGGAGTTGCTGTTGTAGCTGTTGCATTAATTGTTAGTTGTGCTGAGAATGCGGCGAAACCTATTGTCAACCCTACTACTCCAACTAATAAAGCAGCTAAAGCTAATCCTTTTGAACCTCTATTTTCCATATAAATTTCACCTCCTCACTCCCTATTACATAGTGCAAGATTACCTCTGAATTATCTATTCTATCTATCTCTCGTACTATCTGTATTAATTATAATAAATATTTTTATAAAAGTAAATACTTTTTTTGTTTTTTTTCACTTTTTTCGACTTTTAACAAAAAAAGATATTTTAAATATCTTTTTTATTAATCTACTGAACTATATTTTATAACAATATCACCAAATTTAACATTAAAGTCTCCATTAGCTACTAAAGCATCTTCATCATATTCAATAGTAACCAAAATTGGCTCATAACTATCTTTTCTTAATATATGATTATTTATATTCTTAATTGTAGAGTATGTAGGATTTTCTTTTCCTAATTTTACAGATATCTTTATACCTTCACAAGCTTTATCTACAGTTGCTTGATCTGTTATTCCTGTAGCCTCACAAATTTTATTAGAAGATTTTCCATCTACATTATTAAAATTAATTGATTTTAAATAAGATGCATATTTTCCTGAATTAACAATATAAAATTGATATGTTGCACTTTGTCCTGGTGCGCTAAATTCTGCAGATAAGTTTCTAATAACAGAATCGTCACCTCTATTATCTATGTATCCATATGTAGCTTTAACATCTTTTGGATATGTAGTTGGAACAATTACATTTTCAACTACTGAATTTGGATGAGACGAAAAATTAACTTTAAAATCATATTCATTATATTTTACTTTAGTATTAGATTGTATTACTACATATCTTGATATTGCCGCAAAGCCAAATGTTAATCCTGATACAGCTAATAATAAAGCTATTATTACCATTATTGTATATTTATCTAATTTCTTATTACTTTTTTTCATATTCAACACCTCTATTATTTTTACTAATATAATTATAATAAAAGTTTGATAAAAAGTAAAGATGTATTTAAAAAGAAAATCAATAAATAGAAATAATATTCTAAATATTGATTTTAAAATTATTAATCTACCATTTGATTTAATTCATCAAGTAATATTTCTTTTTTTATGGTTTCTTTTTTTAAATTTTTTATTTCTTGTTCTAAAGTGTTAACTAATTCTTGAAGTTTATTTTCTTCTTCTATTATTTCATTTAATATTTTATTTTTTTGATTTTCCATTAGTTTCACCTTTTTGAACATTTTGTAATTTTTTTATTACTTCATTAATTTCTAAATCTAATTCTTCATTTCTTTTTGATAACTGTTCTTTTTCTTGAAGTAAAGTATTAGCTTTTTTAACTAGTTTTTCTTTTTTAGATATTACATCTTCTAATGTAGCATTTTCTGTTTTATGATTCTCTACTTCACTTTCTAGTTTTATTACTTCTCTTTCATCATTAAAGTATAAACCTAATCTATGAACTTTTTGAATAATATCAGAATAAGAATTACTACTTAAATTTCTAATCATTAATAAATCTTTAGTATCCTTAGAAATTAAATCTCTTATTGTATTTATACCAGAACGTTTTAAACAATTATAAGCACTTACACATATATTTAATTTTGAAATATCTAGATTTAAAAACTCATCTGTTATATTATATTCTTTTTTATTAGAACTATTTAATAGAAAACTTAATTCTAATTTTTTTAATCTGTTAGTTGCTTCTTTATCAATATATGAACTTCTTCCTATATCTCTTATTTTATTTATACATTGTGTTTTCTTTAAATAATATTCTATTTCACGTGATAAACCTAACCAAGAAATATCTGAATTTAGTATTTTATCTATACTATTTCTTTTAATAGCTTGTTCTTTTTCTTCAGGTGTTATTTCACTAATAAATTTTAATCCTAAATTATATATATTCTTAATAAAAGGTGTCTTAGAAAGTATTATCACTTCTATTGTCTTTCTATCATACTGTAATAAATCTTTTAAGGTAAATATACCTTTTTTTCTTAATTTTTCAAAATCAGTCTGACTACACAAATCTAATTCTCCAAGTTGTTTATCAGCTAAATAAATTTTATCTGTATATACATCAAAAACAGATAATTGTTCTATTTCTATCTTTTTAATTTTAATATATTTCTTTATTTCTGTATTTGCTATTTTCATTGTAATTTTAATATCTGAATTATGTACTGGAGAACCTTCTACATTATATAATGGTTGATAAACGCCTTTATCAAAAATCCCATATTTTTTTCTAAAAAGAAAAGTTTCATTTTTGGATAAAGGTTTAACTACTGAAGTTGAAATTTCATATAGTCCATTTACAAATACAAGTAAATTTTCTTCTGCAATTTTTCTTATTTCTTCATCTTCTATTTTTTTTACTTCATATTTAGCTATTAATCTTTCATATAAAATATTTGGTGTGATTATTTTCATATTATCTTTTCCCCTCAGTGAATGATATATTATCATATTTATTAATTTAGGTCAAATTAAAAACTCAGAGAAATTCTGAGTAATGGTTCTATAATAAATAGTGTTGGTGAATAAAATTGACACTATTTTTAATTTTATAAAAAATGAGTCATTTCAGAAACTTTATGATACAATGTGATTGGAATAAAAATACATTGAAAGGATCTGATTAAATGACTCATACTG
>JAFTRC010000016.1 GCA_017462455.1 Bacilli bacterium
AATTAAGTAAAAAGCAAAAATAATTTATTTATATAGAATTTGCAAAAATTAAAAAAATAAAGTTTCATATAAAACTAAAAAATAAAAAAAGAGTGTATCTTCTGAAATGTAGTAATTTCAATAGATACACTCTTTTTTATTACTAACTATTCCCTAAAGCTAAATTTAAAGGATAGTTATATTTTATTGCTAAAAAAATGGTAAAAACAGTCAGATACTAAAATATTATCATAAAAATTTTGATGAAAAAAGACTTTTTATGATAATGAATTTCAAATACGATAATATATGTAAAATTAATAATAAATGAAAAATATATTTATTAAGGGGAGAATTTAATGAGTTTAAAAAAAAGAGCAACGAAAAGTATTGCACTAGCATTAATTAGTGTAAATGTACTAACACCTTTGATAGGAACAACCTATGCAATGGAAAAGTATTCCCATCCAAATAGTTTAGAAGGTATTAGTTATGAAATGGAACAAGACTTATCTGAGGAAGTTAGTAAAAAAAATTTAACTTTAGATGAATATAATGAACTTTTAGCATCAGGTAAGATTGAACTTAGTGATTCTATTTACTATAACAATAATGATTACTATAATAATGCTGTTGTAAATGGCAATGAAAAAACAGTAGGAGTCTTATTACGTTTAGCTACAAAAGCACTTAAACTACCTTGGGTAAAGAATGCAACTTCTACTTTTATGAAGTTTATTAATAGTAGTTATGGCTCAGGGATAGCTACAGGTATTACTCTTAACCAACTTGATTCCATAGCTGTAAATGGTCTTCCATCATTTAAGAAGAGTACTCTTGTAGGATATGGTCATTATACATCTGGGTATAGAGTTACTACATTACAGCGATATTTAAATGAATATGGATATAATCTTACTGTAGATGGAAAGTTTGGCCCTAATACAGAGAAAGCTCTTAAAAGTTTCCAACGTTCAAGAGGATTAGAAGCCGATGGAATAGCAGGGCCTAATACTTGGTTAAGTCTTGTTCAAACAAGAAGTTACTCATAGGAAAATAGTGTAATATGATATTATCTTTATTAGTATTTATGATATCTTTTATTATTTCAGAATCTATATTACTCAAATTTAAATTTGAGTATATAAAAAATAAAATATCACTTTTAAATAAATATTCATATATTTGTCTAAAATATATAATGCCATGTATAGTAGTTTATTTTATAAGTATAAATATTAGTAAATTTGTAGATATAAATAATTCTATTAGTTATATTATTATATCAAGAATTATTTATGGTTTTTTTGCACGTTTAATTTTTATATTATTTGATAGGTCTAGGAAAAGTTATTTTTAAAAGAATATATCTAATATTTTTTAGTTACAAAAGACATCTAATAAAAAAAGATAAGGAAATTCCTTATCTTTTTTATATATAATTTTATCAAAAATACTACATTGATTTTATATTTAATATAAATTTTTATAAAAAAGCATATCTTAAATTTAAGAGTTAAACATATTAGAAATAGTGTAATTCAAATGGAGGTTATTAATAAATACTATATAAAAGGAACTATTGAAATAGTCGGTGGAAATAGAGTACCATCAAAGTATCCAGATTCATATATTATAGAGTTAAAATATGAAAATATATTAAGCTATAAATTAAATTGTAAATATAAATAAGTTTGTATAATTCATTAAAAGAAGAAAGGTATGTAAAAATGTTTAAGCCATTAATAAGCATATCTTGGAGCAATTTAATACTATGTACTCTTATAATAGCTTTATTTATATATTTAGGTATTAAATTAATAAGGTATGTACTTAAAATAAAATAATTTATTTATAAATAGGCACTTACAAAAAAGTAGGTGTTTTTATTATACAAAAATATAAAAATAAATTGTTTTCTTAGAAAAAGTTAAATAAATACAAAATATGATATAATAGTTATATTATCTACAATTAGGGGGTGAGATGATGAAAGCATTGAATTTAGTAGATAATACTGATGAAAGTATTGATTATATAAATACAATTCATGGAGATAGTAAAGGGTGGATTACAAAGGCTGAAATAAGTAAAAATAAAGAATTTAGCCAATGGCATTATCTTGTAGGAGATTTGCTGAAACAAGACTTTGATAAAGAAAATATATATATTTCTATGAGTACCTTTTATAAGCCAATAAGACGAATAGAAACGATAAAAGAAATAGGAAGTTTATTTATAGACCTTGATACATATAACACTCAATTTACTAAAACTCAAATACTTATGAATTTAGAATATAATTATTATAATAAGTCAATTCCAACACCAAATTTAATAATAGATAGTGGAAGAGGATTAACTTTAGTTTGGAGTATTGAGAAAGTACCATATATAGCTCTACCGTTATGGAAAGCCATTCAAGAGTATTTATATAGTCAATTAAAAGAGTTTGGAGCAGATAGAAAGGCTTTAGATGTAACAAGAATACTAAGAGTACCAGGAAGTATAAATTCTAAAAGTGGTACAAGAGTTTCGATACTAGAGAAACACGAATATAAGTACACTTTAAGAGAAATACAAAATGAATTTTTACCTTACTTAGATGAAAATAGGAATAAGAAAAAGGGAAGACCTAAGAAAGTAGTTTATATACATAGGGAACGTTCACTTTATCAAAATAGAATATTAGATATAGTAAAATTATGTGAACTAAGAAACTATGATGTAAAAGGTCATAGAGAAATAATATTATTCTTGTATAGATATTACTTATGTTATTTCTATGAAGACGAACAGAAGGCTTTAGAGGACGTTTTAGAACTCAATAAAGAGTTTATACAACCTTTAGGAGAAAGAGAGCTTATAAGGGCGACAAGTAGCGCAGAGAAGGTATTTAAAAATAAGGACAAGCAGTATAAATATAAAAATGAAACTTTAATAGAACTTTTAGAAATATCAGAGTATGAGCAAACTCATATGAAGATTATTATTGGTAAAGAAGAATATAAGCGTAGAGAAAATATAAGAGTTAAAAAAGTATATCAAGAACAATTAAAATCTCAAGGTAAACTAACCGAGAAAGAAAAAATATCACAAAGAAGGCAAAAAATAAAAGCCCTTTTGGAGGAAGGACTTTTACAAAAAGATATATGCACTATATTAAATATATCTAAACGAAATTGCATTCGTGATATAAAATTTTTAAAAGAGCAAGGTAAAATTTAAACCTTGTTCTTTTAGTATTATAAAATAAAAATAGATAAAATTCAATTAATAATATAGGTGCCAAATTTTTTACGCTTGTATTATAGGGTACGTAGTACCTGTTACTAAAGAGGGGTGTTTTTTATGGATGAAAAGAAGTTATGGCAGAAAATAAGTGGTAGTATAACTTTTTATTTACGTAGTTATGATAGAGAGAAAAGTAATGAAGAATTATTGGAAGATTATTTATTTTTAGTATTACCAGATGATATTGAAGAAGATGGAGTACGTAGGTATTTA
>JAFTRC010000017.1 GCA_017462455.1 Bacilli bacterium
CAGTATTGCCACAAGAGATTATAACAGCAGTAGAAAGTTGTGGCTTTTTTGAGTCAATACCATTATGGGCAGTCACATTGATAGGTGGCTTATTTATAACAGTTTTATCTTTCATAATTATTATGACTGTATATGGTAGATTCTTTAAATTATATTTATATACTGCTATTGCACCTGTTCCTTTATCAACATTTGCAGGTGAGCCAACACAACAAGTTGGTAAGAGTTTTATTAAATCATATTGCGCAGTATGTTTAGAGGGTGCAATTATAGTTTTATCTTGCATTATATTTTCATTATTTGCGTCTAGTCCACCTGTTGTTGATACAGGTGCAGCAGCAGTCACACAAGTTTGGAAATATATAGGTGAATTAGTATTTAATATGTTAGTTCTAGTAGGAACAATTAAACTATCAGATCGTGTTGTTAGAGAGATGATGGGATTATAGAAAGGAAAAAGATTATATGAAAGAATTTGTTGAAAAAGAAAAAAACAGAATAGAAGAATTCTTAAAAGACAGTATGGAACATCAAGATAAAAAGGTAGATTATATTTTATATAAATCTGATACTAATGAAACAAATACTCTTTGTAGTAATTCTTCTAGCGAGGAGGCAATAGAATTTACTCCGATTACTAAAAATTATCGAGAGGGTTATTCTAATGTTCCAGAGTGGGATTTTAATTTTGATTATTATATTTATAACCTTTTAGAAGAAGGATGGCAAATAGGATATATGACACCAGAAGTTCATTATAGTATATGGAACTCAATACACGAGTTATATCCAGAAGATATTGATTATAAAGATGGAGTACAAAACTATTTGCAATATTGTGCAGACAATGGAATTACAAAAGAGTTTTTAGATAAAAATACAGAATTAGATACACCAGATATAATGAATTATTTTGAGGGATTAGCGTTGTTTGAAACAATGGAATATAAAGGTTATATCATTGAGGCAGATGATGTTAATTTTGATAACGATAAAGAGAATTTAGTTAATATTTATGAATCTAAAAGAGATTATGAAAATAAAGAGAGTATTGAAACAGTATCATTAAATACAATAGGTTTAAAACAAAATATTAAAGAATATATTGATGAAACTTATATGATGAAAGATATAGATGTGCCAAGTGAAAGGGCATATCTTAATTTTGTTTTAGGATATGATTTTTTACAAGATATGTTAAAAAACTCAGATAACCCAGAATGTGATATTAGTTATGACTTTTGCGATTATGTGTCTGCAAAGTTTATGAAAAGTGAAGAATACAGAAACACAAGATATTCAACTTATGAAATGTTAGAACAATGGATAAGAGATAACAAAAATCTTATTCAATATGAGTACAATGATTTTATAGGTAAAGAATATGAAAGTTATAATGATATGACAGTATTATTAACAGGTGATAGAAATGGACAACCTATTGTGTTAGTTGAAAGAGTTGTTGATGAAAAACCAGAATATATAATAGGAATTAATTATGAAATTAAAGATAATAATTTAAGTTGGGGTTATGGCTATTATTATTCTGATGATATAAAAAAAGCGCTTAATGATTATCAAAAAGTAATTGAAGGTGGAAATTTAGCAGATACTTTTGTAAAAAAAGAAGAATTAAAAATAAAGTTAGTAGGCATTGATAGTTGGGACAGACCTGTTTACAAAGATAAAGAGGGAAACCTTTATAAAGATGTTAATTTAGGTAGAGGTGAATTAGATTTGCATACTGCTGTAAATAATGATTTTTATGGTGAGCCAGATTCACCAATAAGTGACGATATTAAAGTAAGTGTTATAAAAAGTTTTAATAAAAATAAAGATAGAGAAAGGTAGGATTATATGGAAGTTAAGATAAATAGAGAAATACGAAACTATACTGAAAGTATATTCTTTGGACTGTCACTACGACAGTTCATTTTTTCTATATTGGCTTGTGGAGTAGCAGTGCTACTCTATTTTTTATTAAAAGGCAAGTTTGGAATAGAAACATTATCTTGGGTATGTATTTTAGGTGCTGCACCTTTTGCTGCACTTGGATTTATAACATATAACGGAATGACTGCTGAAAAGTTTATATACGCTTGGATTAAGTCAGAGTTTCTTATTCCTAAACGATTAACCTTCAAGCCAACAAATTATTATTATGAATTATTAAAAGACAAAATTGAAAAGGAGGATTTAAAGAATGAAAACATTGAAAATGTTATTCAAGCAGGATAAAGAAGTATTTGTTGTACCGAAATGTGTTCAAGATATAATTCCTGTTAATAAAATATGGCAAGATGGAGTATTTCAAATAGGTAAAAATAAGTTCTCTAAATGTTATAGATTTACAGATATAAATTATGCAGTAGCAAGTAGAGCAGATAAAGAGGCTATGTTTTTAGAGTATAGTGAATTATTAAATTCATTTGATACAGGTGCTACAACAAAGATTACTATACTGAATAGAAGATTAAATAAAGTTGATTTTGAGAAAAACATACTTTTACCACTTGCAGAAGATAACCTAGATGAATATAGAAAAGAGTATAATAAAATGCTTTTAGATAAAGGAACAGGTGCAAATGGAATTACACAAGAAAAGTTTTTAACAATTTCTGTTAATAAAAAAAGTGTGGAAGAAGCAAGAAACTATTTTGGAAGAATTGGTGCAGATTTATCTGCCCATTTTTCACAATTAGGCTCAAAATGTATAGAATTAGACGCAGTAGATAGACTTCGTATGTATCACGATTTTTATAGGGCAGGTGAAGAAAATTCTTTCACGTTTGACTTTATACAAAATATGAGAAAAGGACATAGTTTTAAAGATTTTATATGTCCGGATACAATGGAGTTTGAAAGCGATTATTTTAAAATGGGAAATAAATATGGTAGAGTTATTTTCTTAAAAGAATATGCTAGTTATATTAAAGATAATATGGTAGCAGAATTAACTGACTTAAATAGAAATATGATGATGAGTATTGATGTAGTACCTGTTCCTATGGATGAGGCAGTTAGAGAAGTAGAAAATAGAAGATTAGGAGTAGAAACAAATATCACGAATTGGCAAAGACGACAAAACTCTAATAATAATTTTAGTGCAGTTATTCCTTATGATTTGGAACAACAAAGA
>JAFTRC010000018.1 GCA_017462455.1 Bacilli bacterium
TCCTCAAAAATGATATTATATCATTTCTTTCGGTTTTACTTTTTGCCATGATATTTAATGCTCCATTTATATCAGCGTTTATTATTCTTTTATCTTTTGTTTCAAATAAACTTCTTGTTATTCTTTTCCCTTGATATACATCTTGCTTTTTTATTTCTTCATTATCATAAAATGAACATATTGATGTATACGATTCATTTATTTCTATATATTTTATATCATTTATTAAACATAAATATTTTATTCTTTCTTTTATTTTTGATAATGGGATTTGAATAAAGTTTTGGTTTATCCTTTTTTTATCTTTTTTTCTTGTAATTTTTTTTATTCCTTTTAACTTAAATCCTTTATTATATCCTATTATTATTTCATTTATTTCATTTTTTATTGCATATTCTATTACTTGCTTAGATGCTTTATTTATTGCATCTTTTATTTTTCTATTTCTTTTATTTGTTACTTTAGACTCCATTTTTGTATATTCTTTATTGTTTGGCTTTCTTGATTGTAAATATGCGATTTTTTTATTATAAAAATGATTTATTGATTTTAAATACTTTCCATCTATTATAAATGATTCATTATTTGATACAACACATGTTAATAAGTTATTTATACCTAAATCTATTGCCATTATTAAATCTTTATTTGGTTTTATATTTTTATTTATATTAGTATCATCTAAATAAATAAATGAAATTGTATATGTTAATCCTTTAAATGATGGTTTAATACTAATTTGTCTTATTTGGTTGTTTTGTATAATTTTTGGTATTTTAAAATATATATCAAAACTTTGTTTTATATCTGATTCCTTAATGAATTTATTTATTAATTCATCTTCAAACAATTTATTAAATGTTTTACTTGTTCTAGTTAAATTAGATAATGGTAGTTTGATATTTTGTTTATTATTAATTATTATTGGTCTTATTTGTTCTGTGTATAATATATAGTAATCATTTTGATTTAAATATTTAGGAAGTTTAATATATCCTTTTATGAAATTTTTAAAAGTTGTATGAGCATTACGTATTATACAAATAGATGTATATGTATTTAGAATATGAAAATTTTCATTATTCTTTAATATTTTATTAAGATCATAATATGATATTAATTTTTTTGTTTTAAAATACTCTTGTCTTAATTCATATAAAGCACTATTATATAAATTCTTTGATATATGACACAATAATCTTAATAGATTTCTTTCATTTTTATTTGGTTTGTATTGATAACTAATCGTTTTAAACACATTGTTCACCTCCTTTCTATTATGATTTTAAGATAAGATAATAAATTAGATAAAAATAATAAAACAAAAAAGCGGAAACTAACTTTACAAAAGAATCTATTATTACAAATAGATATTTACTTTTATAAAATTAATTTCCGCGTTCCTCTAAAGCGCAATATAACTTACCGTGTATCTTTGGGCTAGTAAATTATCAAGTCTATTATTTTTTATTTATAATAATACTATAACTATTATTTCTTTAGAGTAAATAATAGTTTTTATAACTTGATTCATTACATATATATTATACCATTTTTGATATTAAATGTCTATTATTCAAGTAAACTTTTATTTACTTCTTTTGTGTTAAAATAAATAAAAA
>JAFTRC010000019.1 GCA_017462455.1 Bacilli bacterium
ACATTTAAAAGCTAGGATTATGTTAATTAAAGGATTACTAAATCCTATTAAAGCATAACAAAAGAGAACTAAATTTTAGTCCTCTTACCGATTCATTTATCATTAGTTTTTGGTTCCACCAACACTACTTGACATTGAACCAATTTTAGAGTTTTTTCTTTTTATTATAGCATAAATAATTAATCCTAAACCAACCAAGCCTATTATAGAACCTAATATAATTAGCACTGTCGAACTACTTAAAGCAGTATCTGGAACATCTACTATAGGATTATTTTTCATAACAACTTTAGTTACTGTACCATCTGATTTAACTTCAAATTTAACTAGCTCTTCAGTTAATTCATATCCTTTTGGTTGAATTACTTCTTTTAAATAATATGTTCCTACTGGTAGTCCTTCTATTATATATGGTTTACTTGTTGATACCCATTTATATAATACTTTACCATTCTTATCTTTTATTTCTTTTTTATCTTTATCTAATATTTGTAAGGTTGCTCCTGGAAGCTCTTTTCCTGTTGTAGCATCTTGTTTACTAAAAGATGTAACAGTTTTTTCGTTTTCCATAATTACAATCATAGTTTCTTTACTAGTTTGTTCTTTCGCTGTTACAGATCCGTCTGAATTTATTGTAAATTCAACTAGTTCTGAATTTAATGAATAACCTTCTGGAGCACTTATTTCTTTTAAATAATATGTTCCTACTGGTAATCCATCAATTATATAAGCTTCGTTTGTAGAAATCCATTCATATTTAGGCTTTCCACTTTCATCCATTATAACTTTTTTATCTTTATCTAATATTTGTAAAGTCGCTCCTGAAAGTGCTTTCTTAGTATCTGCATCTATTTTTTTGAAAGATGTAGAAATTTTTATATTCTTCATAATAATAGCGGAACCACTCTTACTATCTGAAGTTATAGAACCATCTGTGTTAATTGTAAATTGAACCGGAGAAGTAATTAACACGTACCCTTCTGGTGCGCTTACTTCTTCTAAGTAGTATGTTCCTACTGGTAAACCAGTAATTGTATGAATTCCAGTACCAGAAGTCCATTCACAAGATGCACATCCAACAGCTTGTTTATTTGAATTTAAAATTCTAAGAGTTGCTCCTGGAAGAGCTTCATTAGTTATTTCATCTACTTTACTAAAATTAACTTGAGTCTTATTATTTGTTATAGTTATTGTACCATTCGGATTTGTAGCTGAAAGAGTAACACACTCTGATATATTTGTTTTTATATATCCTGTAGGAGCATTAACTTCTGTTACACAATATTTTCCGTAAGATAATCCTGATGTAATAGATAGTATTCCATTTGTTAAAGTTTCTGTTTTAAAAGCCGAACCGTCTTTAGTAATTTTTATTGTTGCTCCACTAACTGCAGTTCCAGAAGAATCAACTTTCTTTAAAGTCAATGTAGGTGTTACTGTTATTGAACCACTTGCACTAAGAGTTTTAGTATTACTTGTGCTTTCTAACATTGTTAAAGTTGTCGTTTGATATGAACTACCTGCACTATAATTTCTAGCGAGTCTTTGAGTTTGACTTTTTACAGAAAAGCTTAAATTAACTGTAACATTTTCTGATGTAAGTTTGCTTACTGGAACAGTTACAATATATCCAGAAGATTCATCACCACTTACTGTACCTATATTTACTGAAGGTGTTATTGTAGATAAATATTTACCACTTACAGTAATTGTATTAGAAATATAATTATCTCCACTTTTTGTAAAAGTTAATTTAGTAGTATTTAAAGTTGGAGCAAAACTATTTATACTATCAATCTTTGTTTCAGCTGTTTCTGCATAACTAATTAAATTATTAACTCTAGTGTAAAGAGTAGAATAATTTTTTTCCATAGATTCAATAGTATAAGTTAAACTTGCACCATCATATAAACCATTATTTTCTAAATATTTCCATATGGCTATTTGTGTTGTAAATAAATCAGATGATGTACTTGAAAAGTTTGCTGTAGTAGCATTTGCACCTACACCTTCTACTATAATTTGAGCTATACCAGCTCTTATTGCTTGAGACCAATCATCTGTAATCGAATAAGCATTTGAATTGACATCAGCAGGTGCTGAACGATCTCCAGTACAAAAAACTAAATATTCAACGCCAGAAATAGTTGTATATTTATAAGAAAAACTTGCAGCATCTGAAGTAGACCATCCTTCTACTATCGGATTATTAGGTGAATTTACCCTATTAGAACCCTCTTGAAGCGTAAAACCAGAAGGCAAAGCAGCATTTACATTTTTAATTCCTATAAAAGTAAATATAGCAATAAATATTAACGCAAATAAATTATTTTTTTTCTTCATATTCTCTAACCTCTCTTACTATTTTATTACACTATAATTTTAGCACAATACTTTTTTATTTGCAACAAAAACAGAATTTTATTTACATTTGTGTACAAAAAAAATTTAAGTATTAAAACTTAAATTAATTTTGTAATAATTTTTCTACGACTTTTAATCCATCCATTGCAGATGTAGTAATCCCGCCAGCATATCCAGCACCTTCTCCAATAGGATAAATACCTTTAATATTAGATTCGAAATTATCATCACGTTCTATCCTTACAGGTGATGAAGTTCTTGATTCTATTGCAGCTAGTATTGCATCATCTCTACTAAAACCTTTAATTTTTTTATCAAATTGATCTATAGCCTCTATGAGAGATTCTTTAATGTATTTAGGAAATATATCGTTTAGATTCGAAATTTTGTAATTACCTTTTAAAACAGGTTCAAATTCACCAAAACTAGAACTCATTTTATTATTTTTAAAATCTTTATAAAGTTGTACTGGTATATTACCATTGCCTACTTCATAAGTTTTACTTTCTAAATTTCTTTGGAATTCTATACCAGATAATACATCATCGCCAAAGTCTTTACTAGATACAGTAACAACTATAGCACTGTTGGCGCATTTTTCTTCCCTAGCATGATTACTCATTCCATTTATAACTAGTCTATTTTCTTCAGATGAAGCATTTACTACGAATCCTCCAGGACACATACAAAATGAATATACTCCTCTACCATTTGAACATTTATGAGTTAATTTATAAGAAGCCGGAGGTAATAATTTATTATCTCCATATTGTGATTTATTTATCATATCTTGTGGATGCATAATACGTACTCCTATAGCAAATGGTTTAGATGTCATATTAAGTTTATTATCATATAGCATTTTAAATGTATCTCTAGCACTATGACCTATAGCTAATATTAACTTATCAGTTTTTATTTCTTCGTTATTATTTACAACTATACCTTTTAATTTATTATTTTCTATTATTAAATCAGTTAAAGTTGTATTATATCTAAAAGTACCACCCATACTAATTATTTTATTTCTCATACTTATTATTACATTTCTAAGTAGATCTGTACCTATATGAGGTTTATTTACATACAAAATATCTTTTGGTGCGCCATTTTCTATAAATATTTCAAATACTTTTTTACATCTATTTTCTTTATCTTTGACTAAAGTATTTAGTTTTCCGTCTGAAAAAGTGCCAGCTCCACCTTCTCCAAATTGTACATTTGAATTAATATTTAATTTACCGCTTTTCCAAAATTCTTCTACACTTTTTACTCTATCTTCTATTTTTTCTCCACGTTCTATTATTATAGGATTACAATTATTTAGAGCTAACATATAAGCAGCAAACAATCCTGCAGGACCGGTACCTACTATTACTGGATTATTTATTTTTTTGGTTACTTTTAATTCATATTTTTCTTCTATATAATCTTCTATATCATTATTTCTTTTTATATTATTATAATTATATAAATCAATAGCTACTTCATATACATAATAAATAATAGGTTTACATCTAGCATCTATAGATTCTTTTAATATTTTTATGCTTTTTATATTATCTATTTTTATATTTAATTTATGAGCGATTTCTTCTTTTAATTTTTCTTTTTTTTCTACCCTTACTTTAACTTGTCTTACTCTTAACATAGCTCACCTATATAATTTCCAGCAAGTATTCCACTTATCCAAGCTATAGTTAAATTATATCCGCCACATAAACCATCAATATCTAAAAGTTCTCCAGTTATAAATAATCCATCTATTAATTTTGACTCCATAGTATTTAAATTAATTTCTTCCAAAGATACTCCACCACTACAAGTTTGCGCACTATCAAAATCATTAGTATCTATTATATTTACTTTAAAACTAACTAAATTATTATATAAGTTTATTTTTTGTTCTCTTGTTAATTCATTATAATATTTATTTTCACTTATATTAGATTTTTTTAATATTATCTTAACTAATTTATAATTTATTAATCCTTCTAATAGTTCTATTATAGTTCTATTTTTTACTCTTTTGTTTCTTTCATTTAAGTATTCTTCTATATCCATAACAAAAGGTAAAAAATTAATAATTATATCTTCTTTATTATTGTTATCTAATCCTTGTCTTATTTTACCACTTAAATTAAATATACAAATACCACTTAATCCATTTTTAGTAAATTGTACTTCACCTATTTGTTCAGTTACATATTTATCATTTTCATATAAACTTACTTTAGTTTCTGCCCTAATACCTGCCCAATCTTTAAAATATGACTCATTTCCTATTACTTGAGTTAAAGCCGGACTTACTTTTATTATTTTATGACCTAATTTTTTTAATATATCATAACCTATTCCATCACTACCTGTTTTAGGACAAGCTTTAGATCCTGTAGATAATATTAAGTAATCACATTCCAATTCATTATTGATTATAAATTTATTATTTATTCTTTTTATATCTTCAACTAAATAATCTGTTTTTATTTTGACGCCACATAAATTAGCTTCTTTTAAGAGTGCTTCTTTAATACTATTAGATAAATTAGAATATGGATAATAATATCCATTTTTTATTTTTGGTACTATGCCTATTCTATCAAAAAAATCAAGTACACTATTTAAATTATTTTTAGTTACTATTTGTTCAATTAATTCTATATTACTAGAATTATAGTTGCTTATATCTTGATTATCATTAAAATAATTACATTTACCATTGCCTGTTAATAATAATTTTTTTAATGGATTACTATTTCTTTCAAGTATGATAACTTCATTATTTTTAGAAGCAAATATACTAGCTATTACACCCGAAGCTCCTCCGCCCACTATCACAACTTTTTTCATTTTTATCACCCAGAGTTCTTTTTTTTAATATTATACCATGTATATTTTTTTTAGCAAAGAACAAAGTCAAAATAAATTTTGACTCGTATGACTTCACAGTCATACATTTCTACTTCATTGAAACTTATGCTTCTTCATAGACCAACTTTGGATGGTTGCCACCCTACTTTGTCAAAATTTTAACTTGACTGAAGTTCTAAGCCTTTCTTCATATATAATTTCAATCCTTCAAACAGTATATTGATACTTGAATGAAAAGCATTATATCCCTTTCATTATTATTGGTACAACTAGGGCATTCCCATTTCCTTATACTTAAATGTTTCACTTGTTTGTTCTGGTATCCACATCTATTACATATTTGACTACTTGGATAATATGTTTCTATTTGATAAAACTTTTTGTTTTTCCATTTACTTTTATATTTTAGTTGTCTTATTAGTTCATACCAAGATGCATCATAGATTTTTTTGGAAAGATTTTTATTTTGTACCATTTCGCTTATCTTTAGTTTTTCTGTTGGATATAATCTAAATATATATCCTTTCATTATTTTTTCCATATACCAATTCCACTTTATCATTAATGTATTAACATTATATCAAAAAAAGAACAAATGTTTGCAAACGGAATTTATGTGAAACTTTTGTGAAATTTATCAAGCACTTTCCTATTATATAAAAAAGCAAGGATTAGTTTCCTTGCATTTGTTTAGCAACTTCATCTGCAAAATTTTCTTCTCTTTTTTGCATTCCTTCACCAACTTCGAAACGAACCATAGTAGTAATAGTACCACCATTGTTTTTAACGTAATCAGCAACTGTTTCTTTATTTTCAGCTTTTACGAAGATTTGATTTTCTAAACATACTTCTTCATAATATTTTCTAACTTTTCCAACTAAAATATTATCTATTCTATCAGCTGGTTTACCTTCATTTAATAATTGTTCTCTCATAATATCTTTTTCTTTATCAAGAACATCTGTAGGTACATCAGTAGATTTTACATATGCAGGCTTCATAGCAGCAGCATGCATAGCAACATCTTTAGCTACTTCTGTACTTGCATTATCAACTACAGTAAGTACTGCAATTTTTCCACCCATATGAATATAATCACCAAAAGATTCACTATCTTTTTTAGTAACAACTTCTACTCTTCTGAAACTTAATTTTTCTCCAATAGTAGCAGTTCTAGCAACTATTAATTCTTCAACAGTTCCTTCACTAGTTTGTAATTTTAAAGCATCCTCTAGTGTTGTTACATCACTATTGATAATAGTTTCAAGTATTTCGTTAACCATACCAGTAAATTTTTCATTTTTAGCAACAAAATCTGTTTCAGCATTAACTTCAATAATAACTGCTTTATTACCTTTAGTTAAAATAGCAGCAACTCCTTCTGCAGCAATTCTATCAGCTTTTTTAGCAGCTTTAGAAATTCCTTTTTCTCTTAACCAATCGATTGAAGCATTAATATCTCCATTATTAGCTTCTAGTGCTTTTTTACAATCTAACATTCCAGCACCTGATTTTTCTCTTAATTCTTTTACTTGACTCGCAGTAATCATAATTTTTTTCCTCCTTATTTTTATAAATAAAAGATGATTATACAATCATCTTTTTAGTCCATTTTATTTTAAAGCTTCTAATAATTCAGCTTTTTTCATTGTAGAATAACCTTTAATTTCTTTAGCTTTAGCTAATTCTCTTAATTCAGCAACTGTCTTTCCAGTTAAATCATCTTTAACTGCGGCTTTTTCTTCAACAGCCTTTTCAACTTTAACTTCTTTAGCTTCAACTTTTTCTTCTTTTTTAGCTTCTTCTACTTTTACTTCTTTTTCTAAACTTTTTGATGATTTCTTTTTATCAAATGTTCTTTTCTTTTTATCGAATGGTCTATCAGTGTTTCTTCTATCTTCTTTACGTTTAACTGATTCAACAGCTTTTTTCATGATATCAGAACCGTTTTCATCAGCTTTTCCACTTACATAATCAGTAATCTTTCCACCATTAGCTTCAAGTATAGCATTATTCATAACACCAATGATTAATTTAACAGCACGAATTGCATCATCATTTGCAGGTATTACATAATCAACCATATCTGGATCACAGTTAGTATCAACTATACCAAATACTGGAATATTTAACTTTCTAGCTTCACGAATAGCAATTTCTTCTTTAGATGGATCTACGATAAACATAGCTTGTGGTAATTTATCCATAGCACGGATACCACATAATAAATTGTTTAATTTAGCATATTCTTTCTTTAATCCAATAACTTCTTTTTTAGGAAGTAAATCGAATGTTCCATCTGATTCCATTCTTTCAATTTGTTCTAATCTTTTTACTCTATTTCTAATAGTTTTAAAGTTTGTAAGTGTTCCACCTAACCATCTTTCAGTTACGTAGTAAGAATCACTTTTGATAGCTTCTTCTTTTGTAGCTTCTTGAGCTTGTTTTCTAGTTCCTACAAAAATTGTTTTTCCACCATTTCTAGCAATTTCAGATAAAGCATTGTAAGCTTCTTCTATTTTTTTTGCAGTTTTTTGTAAATCGATAATATAAATATCATCTCTTGAAGTAAAAATGTATTCTTTCATTTTTGGATTCCATCTTTTTGTTTGATGACCAAAATGAACACCAGCTTCTAATAAATAATTCATAGACACAACTGTCATATATATTCCTCCCTTTCGTTATATCCTCCATCCATATCAACTTTATACATCACCATTTGGCACTCGACATATAAATCCATGAGATGTGTAAATTAAAAAGCCATATATATTATAACACATTATATGACTTTTGCAACATTTTTTTAATATTTTTTATATAACACTTCTTATAGCTAGAATAGGCATTATGTACATATTATCTATTCTAATACCTAATTCTGGAGTTGAAGCATGTACTATCATTCCATTACCTATGTAAATAGCAGAATGGGTAACAATTCCTTCATAACCATAAGAAATTATATCTCCTACTTCGATTGACTCTATTGCTACACTTGTACCTGTAACAGATTGTTCTGTTGTTGTACGCGGTAAAGAAATACCGTAAGTTGCATATACTGTTTGAACAAATCCAGAACAGTCTGCACCATTAGTTAAACTTGTACCACCCATTACATATGGGTTACCTATGAACTGTGTAGCGAAGCTAGCTATATTATTTTTTAATTCTAATCTAGCTAATCTTTCTTGTTCTAATCTTTCTTGTTCAGCTTTATAAGCTAAAAATTCTTCTTTATTAGGGTCAGTTTCATAATAATCAACAATGTTATTAAAAATTACTACTTCTTCTTTTTCCTTAATTTCATATATTTCTATTGTTTCATTTTTTTGTGGTACTGTTATATCCTTTAAGGCATTTACTACTTCATAGCTATTTGCATTTGAAATAGATAACAATAACACTATCGAGAATACTAAAATTCTCTTTAATACATCTTTCACAATAATTCTCCTATACTACATTTTGGCCCCTTTTTTGAGGCACATTGTCGATTATAGCAAATTATAATAATATTGTCAAATTGAGCAAAATTATACTTTTTATCCATAAAATCAATCCTTATTAATAGTTTGTACAAAAATCAACAAAAAAACTAGAAAATTCTAGTTTTAGTCATAAAAATGGTGACCCCTACGGGGTTCGAACCCATGAATGTAGCCTTGAGAGGGCTATTATAAGTTTTTTGGAAAGATTACTACTATTTAAAATTATTGAAAAAACCTTTAAATTTATTGAAAAAACAGGAATTTTTTTAAAAACTAATTTTTTGAATTTTTTAACTTTTTTGGGGATTAAAAAAAAATCCGCCACTTTTCCGCCACTTATTTTAATTTTTCACTGTCCAAAAATATATTTATGGATAAAGTTTTATTTTAAATTTTACATCATTATATTCATGAATTAAAAATATAAAAGAAGAATAGCAAAAAGAGACGTTACAATTATTAAAAAATATTATATTTTATATGAAGCAAACAGATAATCAATTGCCAATTTATGACTTTTCTACGAAAAGAGAAATTAATAAAGAAAAAGTTCTTTCTTTACATATATAATTAGCAAATAACTTTTCTATTAATTTTCAATATTATATTATTATTAACAAATTATAACAATTTGTAATACTTTGATGCACCATATGTGACACCACGCTAAACCTATTATTTATAACATTTTACAAAATATATGACACCATAAAATTTATTATTTGGTGTCATTTTTGCAAGTGCAAAAATATTTTTGACGTCATTTTTATGTTTATAAAAAGTGACGGAAACATCTTATCCCGTTCAAATAAAAAACCTAGAATCTGTAAAGAATCTAGGAATTGAATGACTTAGAGCTTCTAAAGTTTTCTAAGTACCACTCATAAATATTATATACTTATAAATTAATTTTATTCATAGGAAAACCCATTACATTTAATATATTATTTATTTCTATTGAAAATAATTTTTTACTTAATTTTTTTAATTCTCTATTTATATCTTTGTTAAATTTATTTTTTTGTTTTCTATCTAGTAAACAATTCATACATTTTATAATCATATATAAATTTGTAAAGTTATCTTTATTATTATAATTTTCTTCTATATTTTTAAAGCTTATGTAATACTTACTACGAAAACAATATAATCTGTCGGAATGGGCTGATATATTTCTTACTATAGTTAAGTTCTTTAAAATTTGTTTTAAAATTTTATCTGATAAGTTAAACTGTTTCGCAATATATTGACGATCTTTTTGTTTTAATAAACCATAATAACTACTTATAACACCGAAAGTTAGTATTTTAGTTAAAACAAATGGAGGAACATATCCATATTTATCTTTGTAATGAGTTACAGCAGTATGTACCTTATAATCATCATCAATTTCATCATTTATTTTGTTAATAAGTTTAATTTTTGATTTATGGTCTGAATTTTCATCAAGATTATTAATATTTAAATAATCAATTATTCCATATTCTTTTGATATTTGGTTTGCAATTAATGACTTAATATACACTTCTATTTCTAGTGTATATTTTAAAAATATAAATTTTAAATTTTTATCAAATTCGTAAAGGGAAAATATTTCATCAAAAGTAACATTATCTTTATATTCATTGTTATCATTTTTAAAAATATTTTTATAACTATTAATAATTGAATAATAAGAATATTTAGACAACTTATTTAATGTGTCTTTCTTATTTGTTATTTTTACTTTTTAGAAATTAAATATTCAATTAATTCTTCATCACTTTTATATGTTTTCATTATATCTCCCCCTACTTATATAAAAAATGACTCAGGGCTTCTAAAGTTTCCTGAGTACCACTCGAGATATAATATACCATATATTTATAAAACATTCAATAATTTTATTAAATTTTATTAATTTTTTTGGAAAATCCGCCACTTTTCCGCCACTTTTTTAAGTTGTCCAAAATATATTGATATGAACTGATATTATAATTTTATATTGCTAAATTTGTCAAATCCTTATTTTATAAAGAAAAACTAGAAAATTTAGTTCTAGTTTATATTCAAATATTTGGTGACCCGTATGGGGTTCGAACCCATGAATGTAGCCTTGAGAGGGCTATGTGTTAAGCCACTTCACCAACGGGCCATAATCAATATATACTTATTATAGCATATATTGATATATTTTTGTTAATTTATTTTTGAATATCTTTCGTTAATTCTATCAACACCCATTAAATTCATTATTTCAAATAAATCTGGAGTCATTGATTTACTAGTAAGCGCAACCCTTAATACTGTTGAAACATCAGCTACATTTCCTTTAAAGTTTTCTGGATTTTTCTTATATTCTTTCATGTTAGAAGCATAACCTAATTCATCACACATAAGTTTAATATTATTAAACCATGTTTCTTTATCATCAAGACAAATATATTTATCCATATAAGTATCTAATATAGTTTTTATTTCTTCTTTATCTGTAATATTCTTCCATTCATATTCTTTTTCTTTAGTATAAAATATATCATCATACATATACCAAATTAAATTTTCTATATCAGAATATTTAGCAATATCTTTTCTAGGTTTTTCTTGTTCTCTTTCTATATTAATAATACCTTTATAATATTCTACATCACTCTCTATTAATTCTTTTAAAGAACTACTATGAACATTTGCCCATTTTAATGATTCTTCATAAACTTCATCTTTAGTCATTTTAGATATTATATTTTTAGATATGTCATCTAATTTCATTAAATCATATAAAGCTCCACTAGTTGACATTTTATTTGCACTAAATTCAAAATCAGTGAATTTTTTATCAGGGTTAGCTGTATGCCATTCTTCATAGTTAGAATTAATTATAGTCATTAATGATTCAATAACAGCAATTTGAGGATATCCCATTTCATCATAATAACTCATACTAGCTTCAGGATCTTTTCTTTTACTTATTTTTCTTAAAGATTCTCCTTCTTTTTTCATAATAAGTGGTGTATGAATATATTTTGGAGCAACAAACCCGAAAGCTTCAAACATTTGAATATGTTTAGGCGCACTTGGTAACCATTCTTCTCCTCTTACTACATGTGTAGTCCTCATTAAATGATCATCAACTACATGAGCAAAATGATAAGTTGGTAACATTGTTTCAGCCTTCATGATAACTTCATCTATGTCATTTTCATTTAAGAATAACTTTCCTTGTCTTAAATCATCAAATTCAAATTTATTATCAAAATTACCATTACTTCTAAATCTAATTATAAATTTTTCTCCCGTTTTTATTTTTTCTATTGCTTCTTCCGGGGTAAGTCTAGAACATCTAGCAAATCTACCATGATATCCAGTTCTTGTCTTCATTGTTTCTTGATTTTCTCTCATTTCAGATAATTCTTCTGTTGAACAAAAACATGGATAAGCTCTACCAATTTCTATTAAATGTTTAATAAAAGCGTGATAAATTTCTTTTCTTTCACTTTGAATATATGGTCCATAATTACCCACTATTTCATTATTAAATTCATATTCATCTGGAGTAAGTTCATAATTATTTAAAGTATGCATTATAAGTTTTACCGCACCCTCTATTTCTCTAGTTTTATCTGTATCTTCATTTCTCAAAAAGAATACACCATTAGACTCTTTAGCAATTACATAATTTATAATAGCTTGAAATAAACCTCCTAAATGCATAAATCCTGTTGGAGATGGAGCAAATCTAGTTACGCATGCTCCATCAGGTAAATTTCTTTCTGGATATTCCTTTTCATAATCCTCAATTGTTTTTGTAATATTTGGAAATATTACATTAGCTAAATCTTTATTTGTCATAAAATCTTCCTTTCTTAATAAAAAAATAGATTAATCCTATTATAAGGACGAATCTATTCGTGGTACCACCTTAATTTATGTATTTCTACACCTTTAAACTATAACGTAGTTAACGTACTTTTGTAAGCTCCAAAGTTTCTTCAAATAACTTATTTATTAGTTCACACCTACCACTAACTCTCTTTAAAATATTATTATTTTACTCTTCTTTTTCTTCGCTTTTTTAATTTACGAACTTATTATAGCAAACTTTTTTATATTTGTAAATTACTTTTTATTTCTTTTGTAATTAAACATATATTGTATAGCTAGTCCACTATATTCTTTATAAGTATCATTAGTAAACTTTCTTATATTTTGTTCTCCTTCAATATTATAATCTTCTTTCATAAATTTTTTAACCCATGTATCTACTGGATATACATCAAACTTTTGATATGCAAATAATAGTATACAAGAAGCAACTTTCATACCTATTCCTTTAAACTCTATTAAATATTTTAATGCTTCTTCTCCATTCATATCATATATTTTATCTAATTCCAATTTTTTATTATTGATAGATTCTATTATTTCATATAAATACTTATCTCTAAAACCTACTTTACAATTTCTAAAATCTTCTATGCTTAATTTAGATAATTTTTCTAAACTAGGAAATAAATAATATTCTTTATCCTTAAATATTACTTTTTCTCCATAATTTAATGAAAGTAAATTAAGTGCATTAGCTATAGAAGGTACTCTATTATTTTGAGATATTATATAAGCTATTAAAGTTTCAAAAGGCTCTTGATGTATCATTTTTAATCCCTTACTAAAAACAATCGCATCTTTAATTTTATTATCTTTTTCTATTATTTCCTTTTCTATTTTTTCATAATCTCTATTAAGATCAAAATAATCTAATACTACATTTTCTAAATCATCTTCATTACTAGATTCTACTATTATATAATCTCCATCTTCTTTTAAACTTAACACTCTATCTTTTATTATTACAATAAAATTATTATCCTCTTCTATAAATCTAAATATTTGACCACATGTAATAGTAGATTTTAAATCAAAATTATTTTTTATCTTCAACACATACATCACCAAAATTCTCTTCATTATATATTCTTTTAGATATTACATTACTATTTTTCTTTCTATATAATTCTTCTAAATATTCAAAATAAGTTCCAGGAGATATTATACCTACTAATTTCAATACCTCAAATACACTATTTCTAAGTAACATATCTGCAAAATATGTACAGTTTATTCCAAGTACAAAATATATTTTATATTTACTACTTTTAAATTTATAAAATTTAGCTCTTGTAGCCTTATATAGTTTACTTGCATAATCTTTATGCTCATTTTCTTTATCTAATTTAACAGGTGGCTTCCATTCATAACAATCTAGCATTATATTATCCAATTCTCTCTTTAATTTTGCTTTTTGATTACTACTTAGTCTAACACCATACTCTACTATTGTTTTCTTACTATTGTTTATACAAAATTTTATATATTTATCTTTGGTTTTAAGATTAAATAAAACCCCATCACCTAACATAGTAAAAAATCTTTCACTAGCTTTATCATAATTACCATATGAATATATTTTATCATCAAACATAATATCAATATGGCCAAATTGATTAAATCCATATTTAGATAAATGTATAAATATTTTTAACTCAGTATCTTCTTTATAGTTTTTTTCTTCATAAGTTAAATACTCTATATATTTATTAATCTCTTTTAAACCTCTTTGAGGAACAAAAGCTTCTAAAAATACTGGCAAAGTTATTCTTAGTCTTCTTTTTATTTTTAATTTATATTTGTCAGTTAATAAATCAATTATAAATTCAATTATTTTATTTAGCCCAAGTATTATACAATAACAACTTATTATAGTTAAAAAAAGACTTAACTCTTCTAATGGATAGAACAAAAATAATAAAGAAAAAGATAAAAAGAATATACTAAAAAATAAATAACTAAATCTTAATTTTAAATTCAATTCTCTTAAGTTTATATAAGTAATAAATTTAACTACTGCATTAAGCAATAAATACATAGAAAATATTATTGGTAGTATAGAAAGTGATACTTTAGGAAATAATAACATTACAATTCCTAACACTATATTTATAACAATTCCAAGTAGTGTTTGCTTATTTCTAACTATTTTTCTGTTAAGTAAAAAATTTACTAATTTAGATAAGCCATAAATTATAAAAATATATACAAATAGATTAATTGTTTTAGTATACATATTTATACTACCTATTGTAACAATTATACCTAAAATTATAATTCCTAATCCTGAAATCAAATTACTTATTATACTAATTTGTTTCTTCTTTATACTCATAAAATGCACTCCCTAAATACATTATATCAAAAAATGCGCAAATTTTTAGAGTAAAATCCGTTTTTTAAGAAAATTTATAAATTATTAGACTTAAATCCGTATTTAATAGTAGAAAAGGGACTTAAGTCTTTTAATTTTATAAAAAATAAGAGTATTATTCCACGACGAAAATAACAG
>JAFTRC010000020.1 GCA_017462455.1 Bacilli bacterium
ACATTTAAAAGCTAGAATTATGTTAATTAAAGGATTACTAAATCCTATTAAAGCATAACAAAAGAGAACTAAATTTTAGTCCTCTTACCGATTCATTTATCATTAGTTTTTGGTTCCACCAACACTACTTGACATTGAACCATTTTTTCTATATTAACACTATTTTATCACCATTTTTAATACCACATTCTTTTACTGTAAAATTATTATCTAATATCAGATTATTGGAAATTAACACACTATTTTCTTTTAAAGGAAAATGCCCTTCTGATAATTCACTAATTGTTTTTACTAATAATTTTGTAGTTACTTTTATTTTTTTAGAAATAGGAATATATACGTCATATTCTTCTTCTATCATTGGTACTAAAACAGTTACAAGTATCTTATTCGTCATCGTCATCTACCTCCTCTTCGGTAGTAGCATTATTTAATAATTTTATTAATATTGGATTACCTTTTTTAAGACTATATCCAAATCTATTACCAATATCTTCTCTAATATACCTAGGATTTTTAGAAAGTTTCAAAGTGTATTGATCAGATATACCATCACCAATCCAAATACCATGATTAAGAGAAACGCAACTCTTAAACCAACTTTCATATTCAAATTGTTTAATGTTATCAATTGTATCTATAATAACTACGCTAACTTTTCTAATATCCTTAGTCATAATCATAAACTTTTCAATTTTATCTCGTGATTCAGTAGATAATTTATTTTTAAATTGACTAAGACCTACAATAATAACTAATAAATCTTGACTATTTGATATAGCTTGATCATTATAATTATTATCAACATATACTTTATTCAATTTTTCTAAATATGAATAAATTCTTTCAAATATTAAATCAAAATTTTCTTTATAATAATTACAAGTTATTTTTTCGTTTTCAAACATCTTTTCTGCATCTATTACATTTACTGCTAAATTTTTATTTTGTGAACAAACTTTAATAAATTCAGGTCCAAAGTTTTCAAATGCAGTTGATTCACTAGATGTTATCAAAGTAATAGGTTTGGTTCTTAAATCAAATTTAGAAATATTTAAACTATTCTTTTCTACTCCAACTGGTATAGAATCCAAACCATTTATTTCATCTTTAACAACATCTAAATTAACTATTTTAGGTAATACCGGTATTTTTCTTGTTTTTACTTGATATTTATTATTTAAAGCAATAGATAGTTGTTTTAAATATTCTGTATTATTATCATTATCTTTATATTTTGCAGATTGAAATTCATAAATTTCTCCAAATTTTATTAAACCTCTACCCTTTATTTTTGATGGATATAACCCGTGAGTATTACCCACAACATCAGAATAATCACTCTCATCATTTAACTGTAATACTAAATTTTGTTTAAAATTCTGTTTTAATCTATATCTTATAAAATTAACTCCATTTGTAGTTATTACAAATATAACTCCATATTTTAAACCTTCTCTAGTTAAACTATTAAAATCATCATGTAAATCAGGATACATTTCTTCAAACGCTTCGTAAAGATTAATAATAACTACTATATTAGGTATAATTTTACCACTATTTTTTACATACGATTCATAGCTACCCCCAAATTGAGAAAATAATTTTTTACGATTAATTATTTCTTCTTTTAACATCTTAAATAAGTTATTTATTTTTTCTGTATCATTTGATAATAATACATCTCCTACCTGTGGAATATTTTCATATAGTTTAAGTGTTTCTGCCCCACAATCTATAATATAGAAATTAATTTCTTCTGGGGTGTGTCTCATAATAGTTGAATGAATTATCGTACTAAGCAAATCATCTTTACCCATTCCAGCAGCCCCATATATTATAGTATTACCTTCTGTTGATAAAGGTAACGTTAGTAAGTGCTGAGACTGTGTCGAAGGATCATCATACTCCCCTATTACAGGATTTATAACACATCTTTCTGCTTGATAATTATATTTTTGTTCTAACTCATCTACATAAATCGTATCTGATATTTTATCTAACCATAATTGTTCAGCAAATACATTTTCTTCTTTACCTAAATCATATAAATATTTTACTATATTAGATAATTCTTCACCATTTGCTTTAGCATTAACATTTGATTCTTCTTTATCTACACTTTTTATTACATAACCTACATTGTTTATAAAATTAATATTAGTATCTACTTTCTTTTTTATTTTATCAGTGTTCATATAAGGAACACCTGCGTACGCAGATTGACCTAAAGCAAAGAATTCATTATATCCTACTTGTAAATAGAATCTACCAACATTATGAAGTGAGGCTGCATCTGGACATTTAATCATATCAACACTGTCTGATTTATCTTGAACTTTTAAACACACTCTAAACTTAGTATTTGACCAAATTTGATCATCTACCACACCACTTGGTTTTTGTGTAGCTAGTATTAAGTGAACACCTAAAGAACGACCTATACGAGCTGTGGAAATTAATTGTTCCATAAATTCAGGTTGTTGAGTTTTAAGTTCTGCAAACTCATCACTTATTATGAAAAGATGTGGAACCGGTTCTTCTACTTTGCCTTCTCTTCTTAATTTTTGATATTTATATATATCTATTGTACTTTCATTTAATTTTTGTCTAGCATTATTAAAAATTGATTGTCTTCTTTTAAGTTCACTTTCAATTGAAGCTAAACTTCTTTTCATATCATTTACATCTAAGTTAGTTATTGTACCTGCTAAATGTGGTATATGTACTCCAGTTTCTTTATTTTCAAAAGCTCCAGCTAGTCCTCCACCTTTATAATCTATAAGTACAAACGATACTTCATCAGGATGGTAATTAACTGCCATTGATAGTATATAAGTTATTATAAATTCTGATTTACCACTACCAGTCATACCAGCTACCAAACCATGTGGTCCATGGAACTTTTCATGTAAATCAAGTTTAAATAATTCACCATTTGTATCTACCCCAACAGGAGCTGATAGCGAAGTTATTGGATTATTATTTTTCCATCTATTAAGTGGATTTAATTGTTCAATCTTACCCACACCATACATTTCAAGAAAACCTATTTTATTTGGTAAAGCATATCTATCTTTTGCCATTTCTATAGGTATATTAGCAACTACTTTACTTACTTCTTTTATATTTAAATTACCGATAAAGTCTGCTTTAAATACTTGTTGTTTATCACTAGTTAATTCATTTTCAAATATTCCGGATTGATTAGCATCCACATTTATAAAAGTAGTACATTCATTAGGTAAACCTAATAATCGTTCTTGAACAATTAACATACTAAATCCTAAATTAATTTTTTGACTTAAAGTATTCTTTATTATTTCAATATTTCTTAAAGATTGATAATCATCAGTTATTATTAAGAAATACGGTTGATAATTTTTATAATCACCATTTCTCAACTTAGTTGTATCTCCATCTTCATATTTTCTATTCTGAAAGTAATTATCTAAATATATAGATATTTGATTTGCTTCATCTACATCAGTAGCAAAAAATCTTATAGTCTTATCATCATCAGAACAATATGGAGATGTTTTTAAAAATTTCCATCTACATTCGTTTTCTTTAGAAGTCATTACAATTATTTTTAAATCTTCATAACTATGGAATGCCATTAATTGAAGCAAAAGCCCTTCTATAAATGATTTTGTTAAAGATGGCTTACCTATTAGAGCAGATATGTATTTCTGAGTAAGATTAATAGTTACTGGAACATCAGTCATTACTTTTGTCTCCGCTCCTAGTTTATCTAATACTTCTCTCAAATTATTTTCTGTTAATGAAAAATGTTGTTCTGGATAATTAACTTTAACATAAGGTTCTACATTACCTATTCCAAGTCTCAAACTTAAGAAATCGTCATGTTCTATTTTTCTTTCCCAAAGATTTCTTTTTCTATTTAATATAATTTGTTTACATTCTTCTAAAGGAACATTATTTTCTATTAAAGATTGTCTTTGTTTAGATACTATATTTCTTATATATTGTCTTCTTTCTTCAATATATTCATTATATTTTTTAATTCTTAAAGCTTCTCTTTTTTTCTTTTGCTTAGCAGTAAATTTTTTTTGCAACATAGGCCATAACATCATACTACATAACATAGCTCCACAAGTTATTAAAGATGGTAAAGCAGATGACAAAGATTGCGTTCCACCCATAACATTTCCTAGTGCAGTTACACCTGATACCATAGATGTAATCCCCATAGTAATCATAGGACCTAAAGTATATGCAAGAGGCATTTCTTCTTGTTTTTCTTGTTCTGGTGGAGGATCTATTGATACAGTTTCTTCCTCTACTGTAGTTCTAAATCTAGGCATTCTAAAGAAATATTCACTCTTATCATATACTTTTATTTCTGTATCTTCGTCTTCATCATTATCCTCACTAACAGGAAAATTTAAACGTTCGCTTGTTTTTAGAATTTGTGAATTGTATCCTATTATTCCAGCTGGTTTATTTACAATTATATAAGTTCCACATATAATTATTTTTAAATTCATTATAAATACTACATCACCTATATTTAAATTTGATTCATTAACTGCTATTCCATTAACAAAAACAACACCATTATTAGTTAAGTTTTTTACATTCCAAATACCGTTTGTAGAGCTTATTAAACATTGTTTTTGAGATATATATCTATTGTTATAGTTAATGGTATTATCAGGGTTATTTCCTATATAAATTTGAACATTATTTCCTACTTCAAATTCAGTAGAATTATTGTCATATACAGGCATTGTACATAATATGTAATTAAATTTTTCACCTTTTACTTGTAATTCATAAATAGAGTATTCTTCGACAAAAGTTTCCTCTACTACTTCTCCATTTGAAACTATTTTAGTTTCAAAATTACTTTTTAAGCACCATTTGTTATCTTTTGCTTCTATATTTATAAGATTTCTTTTAACATTATTTTGATCCTTATCTTCAACCCAAAAACTTCCACTTATTTTTAATGGAAGATTTGTATTGTATATTTTGCCATTTTTTATCAAAGATACTCTCATACTATAACTCCTTTTACTATTCTTCTACTCTTATATCATTATACAAAAAAAATCTATTTTTTACAATAGAATTTTAACAACATTAATTATTTTAATTTAATGTTGTGAGTATTGTTAAAGTTTTATTTTTTATATCTTTATTATAATTGCTTATTTTTTTCTAATTTCATCACATTCATATTAGTTGCTTTTGAATAAATACTATAAAGTTTTAATATTAATTCACTTGAAAGCACATCTTTATTGATTAATGGAAAAATTTCTACATCAAATTGCTTCTTATAAATTAGATATTTAAATATCTCTGAATATAATTTATTTTGATTCGGAGCTATTGCTATCCTAACATAGTTGTCATCCAAAACATAATTTAAACTAACATAATTATTACCTAAAACTACATTGAAAGTATTATCTTTTGTAACATTATAATCAAAATTAACATTATTATTAACATAACTTGATTCTAAATACTTATTAAATATATCTCTATTATTTCTGTTTTTGATAAGCTATTTACTATACCATCATACTCTAAAGTTCCTTCTCCCTGTGGCCATTTAATATATCCTGTTTTTAAATCGCAACACTCAGGATTTAAATAAACATATGCATATTTTGTAAACAATCGTAAATTAGGTTTATAGTCACCGGAAAGGTAACTCTTATCTTTTAATGCATTATATATATCTGCATTTTGTGTATATATTAAATTTTTAATGTTTATATTACAGTCTTGTAAAGTTTGTACAATATCCGTAATTGTAGATTTACGAATTATTTTACCCACATCGAATAAGCAAAATTTAACAAATCATTTCCTATTGATGATGATATTTCATATATAGTTGAATATAGGATATTAGATTGTAAACCTCTTAATTTTTTTGTTGTTCTGAACTTAACCCAATTTTTTCATAGCTTCTTCATCAACCCCAGATACTATAAATATTTTTTTCATAAGCGTATCCTGACATTTCTCCATCCATTACACCAAAGAAATTATCGAGACTATCAATAAAATTACCTATTTCATCTTCAAATTCTCTTTTTGCTAGTGCTGCCGTAGCTTCATCTGTATCCATTGATTCTATCTCTATTAAAAATTATGATGCTTTATAAAAAGCTATTCTCTGATTTATTTCTGTTGATTTAAACTTAAAATAATCTAATAATGCGTCTTCTCCTTGAGTATTATATAGATACATCGCAATTTTTCTTTCTGTTTCTGTCATAGACGAAAACATAGTCATTATATCATCTAAATCAAAACGTTCTGGATCTACATAACTTAAATTTCCTGATAAGTACTTTCCTAATTCATATTTAGTTCTATCCATATCACTAAGTTTTAAAGTCCCATCCATATATGGATTATCATTATTCCATTCCGTATTAGGATTTGTAGATAAAGTTAAATATTCTCCTATATCTGGATTCTCGATATAAAAATTAATTGCATTTAACCCATCTTCTCCAGATGTCATTTGAAAAATTAATTCATAAATATCAAAATCATTAGAACATGGTTTATATAATTTAGATAAATCAACATTATATAAATCTGCTACGTTTCTATTCTTTAACACAAATTCGCATACCTTCTCAAAATCAGAAGTACTATCAATATTTTTTACACCATTATTTTCTTGAAAATATAGCTCTAACTGAATGATTTCCTCTTATTAATAAATCACCATCTAATAAAGGAATTATTTTTCCTGTATCTATGTTTACACTTCCCATATCTTTATCATTCCTATAGACTTTATAAATATAAAAATTATTTTTTATCTCAATTCATAAATAAAAGTTAAAGCTATTTTAACTCTTATTTATAAATGTCTTAGTTTCCTAAGACATTTTATATTTATTATCCTACTTTTCCTGCTCCAGTTACTTCGATTCCTTCGATTTCTCCTGCTGCTCTTGTTAATTCTGCTGAACAATTCTTTATCGCATTTACAAATTCGTCTACTTGCGCTGCCATTTTGTTATATGCTGCATATATTTGTTCTGCTGTATCACTTGAGTATACTTTCTTTGTATCTGCTATTGACTGTTTTAAATTACTATCTAAGATTGTAAACATGTTGTTTGCTGATGTTTGTAAATCCTCTGCATATTGTCTACATTCTTTTGAAGTCATTGTCATTGCCATTTTTCTTCTCACCTCCTGTTTTTTTAATATCTTCCATTTTCAAAGTTATCATAATCTTTTCCGATTGCTAATACTAGCTCTCCTAATTGATTTATTAATTTTCCAAAGTTTTCATAATCTGCTTTGAATTTTTCAATTGCATCTGTGAAAGATGTTGCTCTTTCTCCTGTCCAAACTCCTTTTAAGTTTGTTACTGTTGTAAATATTTTATTTACTTCATTATTATAGTCTGATGCATTTTCAATTATCTTATTTCCACAATTTATTAATTCTTGTGGATCTGCATCTACGTGTACATTTTGTGCCATTTTTTTCACCTCCCTTATATTAAGAACATAGTTCTTACCCTATTGCTCTACATTTTAATTATCACATATTTTTTATCTCCAGTCAACATTTTACCTAAAAAATGTTAAAATATTTTGTTTTTCTAACAAAAAATAGTTTAACTGAATTGAAAATTCACTTTAAACTATTCTTATTATCTATCATCTAACTTTTTTTTTAGAATATTCATTATACTTTATTACCGCTATAGTCTTTTGTTCTTCTTCTGCTAATCCAAATTGTATATAATTTATCATTCCAGAAATAAATTCTTCTTGTTTAGAATATAATTCATCAAAATTCTCTTCTGGTATATCAAACTCTTCATAGTTAAAACCTAATACTATACTATCTCTTGGAGCCACATACTTATAATTTAAAGGCCCATAAAAGCAATGATTTTCTTTTATATTAGGAAACAACATTATTTTATAAGTAGACTCTAAAAAATTAAATACTTCATTCTGCATTTTTTCTTCTATCAACATTTCTAATGGTAAAGAAAAATAATTATTATATTGATTTTTTAATTCTGTTGATAACCTACTTTCATCAACTTTATTAACTAAACTAAAATATTTAGATATATTTTTATATAATCCATCTACTTCATCATCAATAGGTTTAATATCCCTTTTTGTTATTTCATTTTCTATTTTTTCTAAATTTAATTTATTATAGATATATTTTAAAAACATATATTTATATTTTTCTTGCATAAATAACCTCCCTAATTTATATCTGCACAATAAACATTAAATAGTCCACCATTTTGCAAATCTTTAAAAGGTATTGCATACTCTTGCCCCCAAGAACTTACATAAAAGTAACCCGAACCAATGCCCGTAATAAAGACAGAATGTCCTCCACCTTCACTCCAAGTAGCTGTAGAAGTAGAATTATACACACTTAGATTTGTACTAATCATATTTATTGTATTTCCACATGCTATCTTACCATTTTTATCTCTAATTTGATAAATATCCATAGAAACTGATTTTCCAGAATTAATTTGAGAATTAATGTCAATAAGCATTTCCGCAAAATCAGAATCGCTTACATTATCTCCAGTTTTGTTTGAAAATAAACACTTAGAATTGTAATTAACCCCTTTTGAATTTAAAAATTTTGAAATAGCTGTTGTATTTTTTCCAGAATAAAGTCCAGACATATATTCTTGTTCTTCTGCAACCAATAAAGCATTACCTGTAATATCTGTTCTTTCAGAACTTATAAAATATGGATTTAGAGTATTATTTCCTAATATAAACTTTCCACCATTAACAGTATGATTACAATAAATATATAAATCTAATAATAATTCATTAGAATTTAAAACTTTGCAACCATTTTCAATTTTATACATTGGATATCCAAATTTTTGTTCAAATTCAGTTTCTTTTCCTATAAAAGCCACAAATATTTCATTTGCAGTTGCCGCATATGAACAAGCACCAGCATCGTTTAACGAAGACATTATTACTGAAGCATCGCGATTTGAAAAACCTTGAGAAATAAGTTTATCTTTTAAATAAACGTATTCTTGTGAATATGCAGTTTTAGTAAACTCTGGAAGCACCTTACCTTGTTTTTTTGCTTCATTATATATCATCGTTGATAGTCTATAAGTATATTCCTCTCCATTATGTAATGTATATTTTTTTCCTTCTATTTGTATAGTATAAGTTGGTCCATTATATTTATATCTACATAAATATTCAATTCCACCTTGATCTACTCCATAATCATTTGTGGATGAATTGCCAAATAATGACGGAAGATTATTATTAGATAAATTATTCAGTCCTATTCTTATTTGATCAACAGTATACATAGACAAAATATCTCTTGCTAAATTTGAATTACTTATAATACTGTAATCACCATAATACTCACTATTAGGATCTATAAATAATCTTAATTTTTTCATAGCATCTCCTGGTACATATTCAATAGTTTGCCTTTGAATTATTTCTAATATATTTTCTTCAACTGTATTATATTTAAAATTATTATGAGATAAAGATTTAACGCTATTATTTTTCAAAAAATTAATATATTCAGGATTCATTACTTTTGTATAATCTACTGGATACCCATTTTTCTCTGCTACACGTATTATCTCAATTGTTTCATTACTTAAATTATTAACAATAATACTAACACCATTTATAACTATAGATCCACCATTCATCATCCCTGCAATTATCATACCATATATTCCTGCTTTTTCGATAGTCTCAATATCTATAGAAATTTTTTCTCCTGTAGCAAGTGACTTAAACACTGATTGTAACAGTTCTTGAGTAGCTTCTTCTCCGCCTTCTTTTAAAATGTTAACAAGAAATCCTGAGATACCTTTTAGTTGACTTAATTTTGATAATCCTGGAATACCACCAAATTGTCCTAAAAATCCTTCTGAGGCTCCACATAAAAGTCCATATATTATTGACTGTGTATATTCGTAACCTTGTTGATATAGACTTTCTGCTGCATTTCCTGCACTAGATACCGCCATTAGAGTTCTACCAACGTTTGCTCCTACTGCGGGTGTTGTTGCTAATGATATCGCTGTACTTACAAATATTGCTGGCATCATATTTCCTACAGCAGATGATATTTCGTACATTCCAGTTCTTATATCATCAGATAGCATCTTTCTAAGTTTTGTTATTATTGTTTTTCCTTCTTCACTTAAATTAGGAAAATTAGATAGATCCTCTTCTCCTAAAAGAGCTGCTATATACATTACTTTATAATCTTGAGCTGAAATTACTCCATCTACCCCACCCATAGTATTATTAATACCATTAACAAAATTAGTAGCTCCGTCTGATAGTCCTTCTGAAATAATTGAATCTACTGCATCCATAAATTCGGTTTCATTCGAAAAATTAAGATTTAATAAAAACTCTTCTGCTAATATCCACCCTTTTCTAGCATTTATCTCTTCTTGTTTAAAATCTAAATATTTATTTACTGAAAGAATACCTTTTGTATTACACAAATATGATGCTATATTTCTTTCTTCTTCTGTCATATAAGTAAACATTTGTGTATAATATGCATTACTCTTTATAGACGAATCTAACTCATCAAGCATATATAAATTTCCTTGTGAAAGTGTATAATCATTATTAATAAAATTAATTATATTCCCTTTTTCATATGCTGACTTGATTAATCTCCAATTAATTTTTTCATTTTGCGTTCCTAAATGTTTTATACATTCTTCCCTTACTATTTCAAAGTCTCTGTCAAAAAATTTTAATTCTTGATCTGGAAACGCTGCAAGTAAATAAGATACAGCTTCTTTTTCTTTTTCTGTTAAATTGTTTTCTGATTCACTAGAAAAATCTTCATTTGAAAGTAATCCTGTATAATAACAATTCATTGCTAATTTATTTATTTCTTTCTCTGAATCAAGTGTATTTTTTAAATCTTCTAATTGTATTTTTACAACTGTTATTTCTGCACTTGTAGCTCCTTCAACAGTTAACTGTCTTAATTCATCTTCTTTAATTTCTATTTGTGCAGTAATCATTTGTTTTATTATATTTTCATAATCTCTCACTGTTAATTTATCATTTTTCATTGCATTTTTTAATGAATCTACAATCGCTCCAAGTAGATTTTCCAGATTTTTTTTAAGGGGTTCAATAAATATTTTATACCAGAAATCTCCAAAAACTTCTATTTTACTTTTCTCTTCTTCTTGTTTATTGGAAGATAAATTACTTGTCGGAACTACAGAAGAAAGATTATAATTTCTACTCTCAATACTTAATATATCATTAATATTTCCTTCTACTTCATCAATAAGTTTCAAAAATTCATCTCTAAGCTCTATAAAATCGGAACTTAATTTGTTTATATCTGATACACTATATAAGCTGGTAAATGCATTTTTGTTTAAATCAAGTTTAATTTCACTAATAATTTTTAAATCATCAATTTTATTAATGATTCTTGAAAATATAGCTCTAATTGAATGATTTCCTTTTACCAATAAATCTCCATCTAATAAATTCATTATTGGTTCTGTATCTATTTTTATTCTTGACATATATTCCACCTTTCTTATGATGCTTTGTTATATTCTTCTTTCAATTCTGACAATTTTTTTTCAGCTGTTCCTTTATAACTCATTACATACCCTTGTACTATAAATGATTTTTTTTCATAAGAATCTAATTTTTCCATAAGTGGCATTAATCTTTCAAATATATCCCCTAACTTATCATTAACTACAGACTTTCCATTTATTTTGTAATGTTTTTTTAAAACAGGCATAACACTCTGAGATTTTAATATACTACTTATTTGTTTACAATAATTATAAAGTATTTCACTATCGTTATTTATTTGCTTTAAAACTTTAATTGCCTGATTACAGTTTTGTATATATAATTTTTTTTCATCTATTTGTGCTTTTATTTGTTCTTTTGTTAAAGCCATAATTTCACCTTATTTCATAAATATCATTTTCATACTATTTTTATTAATTCTCCATTTTATTCCATTATACAAAAAAAATCTACTTTTTACAATAGGAATTTTTTCTTCCTGAATTTTTATTTGGAAGTCCGTTTCAAATAAAAATTCAGGAATCTCCTAAAATTTAAATTTCCATATAGTCAAAAATAGTTTTTTCTTGTATAATATTCATAGATAACTTACCTCCAATGTTTTTATTTTTTTACAACTATATTATAACATTTTTTAGGTAATTTATCTACTTAACTCTTATAAAATAAGGGTTTTCTTTTTGGTTTAGTCGTAAATTTCTAGATTTTACTTAAAATCATCAAAAAAAGGTTAATTTTTGGGGTGAAAATTATTTTCACTCATTTTTAAACCCTTATTTTCAATTCTTCATTTTCTAACGAAAATATTCAGTAAATTTTTATATTTTAAAAAGGCATTTTCATATTTCCATTTTTCATCATTTTCATCATTTTTTTCATTTGTTCAAATTGACTTAGTAATCTATTTACTTCTTCTACACTTCTAGCTGATCCTTTAGCTATTCTTTGTTTTCTTGAAGCTTTTAAACATTCAGGATGTCTTCTTTCATATGGAGTCATAGAAAGTATTATAGCTTCTATATGTGCCATATCTTTAGGATCTACTTTAACTCCTTTAAGTTCTTTAGGTACTCCAGGTATCATTTTTATTAAGTTTTCTAAAGGTCCTAATTTTTTTATTTGTTTAAATGTACTTAAGAAATCTTCTAAATCAAATTTGCCTTGTTCCATTCTTTTAGCAGTCTTTTTAGCTTCATCTTCATCTATAACTTGTTCTGCCTTTTCAAGCATAGTCATTATATCTCCCATACCAAGTATACGAGTAGCCATTCTATCTGGATAAAATTCATCTAATCCATCCATTTTTTCACTTGTACCAATAAATTTAATTGGTACATTAGTTAAATGTCTAATAGAAAGTGCGGCACCACCCCTAGTATCACCATCTAATTTAGTAAGAATTGCTCCTGTAAGAGGTAATTCATTATTAAATCCTTCTATTACATTAACTGCATCTTGCCCTACCATACTATCAAGTACAAGTAGTATTTCGTTAGGTTTAACAGTTTCATTAATATCTTTTAATTCATTCATTAATTCTTCATCAATATGAAGTCTACCTGCAGTATCTATAAGTACATAATTATGTTTATTTTCTTTAGCATACTCTAAAGCATTTTTTACTATTTCAACAGGATTACCTTTACCTTCATCATATACAGGTATATTTAATTCTTTACCTAATGTTTTTAATTGATCTATAGCAGCAGGCCTATATACATCACATGCTACTAATAACGGATTTTTCTTATATTTTTTTCTAAGTAATAAAGCAAGTTTTCCAATAGTAGTTGTTTTACCACTACCTTGCAACCCAACAAGCATTAATATACTGGGATTACCACTTATATATAAATCCTCTTTTTCTCCACCTAGTAATTCCACTAATTCATCTTTTACTATTTTAACAAATTGTTCACCAGGTTTTAAACTTTTAGCTACTTCCTCACCTAAAGCTTTTTCTTTTACATTATTTATAAATTCTTTTACAACTTTATAGTTAACATCAGCTTCAAGTAAAGCAAGTCTAATTTCTCTAGTTACTTCACTAATATTATCTTCAGTTATTTTTCCATATCCTTTTATTTTATTAATAGCATTTTGTAATCTATCTCCTAAATTCTCAAACATATCTTCCTCCATATTTATAATCAAAATTATATATAACTTCCAAAGTTTCTAAATCTATATATCCTAATACATATTCATTTGGTACTAAATAATCAAGTCTTTGATCACCCATCCATTTTGGTTGATAAGCTTTAGTAACTATATATTCTTCTTCTCCTTTTTCACAACCAATAATAACCATCTCTTGTCTTTTAACAGTAGAATTAGAATATTCTCCAGTACAATAGCTAACCGGATCATTAAGCATTTCTATAGGTACCTCTATAGTAGTTGAATTTAAATTTCTATCTTCTAAAGATAAACCTTCCTCTATTATTTCATCACCGAATCCTTTACCTGTGATGTGATAATAATAATTATTTGTTTCTAAATCTAAATTTTCAATAAATTCTTGTAATTCATTCATTTTACCACCTACTTAATATTATATAAAAAAAAAGATAGTTTTGTCTATCTTTTTTTTATAATTCTTCTTTTCCTAATAAAAAATCTAATGCACTTATTTGTTTAATTCCATTATAATCACATTTATCATAATCAAGTGTGATTATATATTTAGGATAATTATCCTTTATTTCTTGAAGAGCAGATAACTCTCTTTTAAGAGTATCTTCATTTCTAACTGATTCAGATACTTGAATATATTTTATCCCTGTATGATTTTTAACAACAAAATCTATTTCTTTATCATCGTTTTTTCCTATATAAATTTTATAACCTCTTCTTTTTAACTCTAAAAATATTATATTTTCAAGAATACTACCTCTATTAGTTATATTACCTAACAAATAATTTCTAAGACCTAAATCACACACATAATACTTATCACCAGTTTTTAAAAATTCTTTTCCCTTTATATCATATCGAGATACTTTATATATTATATAACTATCTATTAAATTAGTTAAATAATTTTCTATGGTGTTTACAGAATTTCCTCTTCCATTAGATTTTAATGTATCACTTATTTTTTTTGTTGAAACTAATTGACCTATATTATCAAAAATAAATTTAACAACACTATCAAGTATCATAGTATCACCTATTTTATTTTTAGATATCACATCTTTCATAAGAACTGTATTGTATACACCATCTAAATATTTGCTTATTTCATCTATATCATTTAAATTTATTATATAAGGAAAGCCTCCTTCCTCAATATAACTTTCATATTGTTTTAATTCATTTTTATCTTCTTTTGAAGATAAAAATTCCTTAAATGATAAGGGCAACATCTCTATTTCTATATATCTACCTGATAAAAGAGTAGCTAATTCTCCTGATAATAAATATGCATTTGATCCTGTTATATATAAATCGACATTTTTATTTATATATAACCCATCTACTGCCTTTTGAAATTCTGGTATATTTTGTACCTCATCTAAAAAGACATAATTTTTTTTATTTTTATTTAGTTTTTCGTTAATATAATTATATAGTTCCATATAATTTTCAAAATGATATTTAGGTTCTTCAAGATTTATTTGAATTATTTGATTATCTTTTATACCTTCTGTTTTTAAATAATCGACATATAAATCAAACAAAGTGGATTTACCACATCTTCTTATCCCTGTTATAACTTTTATTAAATCTTTATCCTTAAACCTTTTTAATTCATCTAAATATATTTCTCTATTTACCATAAACTCATCTCCAATTTAATTATATGATAAAGTATTTTGTTTGTCAAGTTTTTTCATCACAATGAAAAAACTTATCAAAATTGACGTTTTTTTCTAAATCACTTTTTATCGATATACTTATCAATACAATATTTAAATAATTTATTAAAATACTTTATTGTTTTTTCATCCATATCTTTTTTATATAATTTTAATTTAGTATATAAATCTTTTAATTCATCTAAATTTTTAAAATCTATTTTTTCAAAGCATCTATCTATTAAATCATGCTCAAATTGTTGTTTATCTTTTGTAGTATAGCTCGATTTTTTTAATGTTTCAAAAAATAAACTTATATTAGTAGTTTTCTTTAATATATTTAATTTTTTTACTTCACTATTTTCTTCTTTTATTACTTTTTCTACTTTAGGTTTTATATCTTGTTTTACTGTTTTATTAATATTCTCTTTAATTTTTATAGTTTGAATTGGTTTTATCTTTTTATTATGTTTTCTTTTTATTAATTTGTTTATTTTCTTTCTTAGTTTTAATAAGATAAAAAGTGAAATTACGCAAACCATTATTATTGCTATAATTATTATTAATTTAGAATAAGCTTTGGTTTCATATTCTATATTTTTATTTAATTTAACATCTATTTCTTTTATTAATTCATTATCATAATAAATAGAGACAGTACCTAACTTAGAACCTTTACTTTTTAAGAAATTAATAGTTTTAGTCCCATTATATTTATAATCTATTAATGATTCATCATAAGTGTTATCTAAATATAACTTTGTTTTTAATTTTACATTATATTTTTCTTCTTTACCATTTTCTATATCTAAATCAAAGTTAATATCATAATCTACATATCCATAATTATCAAAGAAGTAATTATATATAATATTTGTATCATTAAGTAAATTTTTATAGTTTTCAGCATAATCAGTAACTACAATATAAGTTATATCATCCTTCTCTGCATATGATACCATAGAATGTTTAGCTAGCGTTGTAAATCCAGTTTTACCTCCACCTACTATACTAGTATCTATATCATATTTTTCTAAACTTTTATAGAGTGGTCCATTTATCTGTAAATCTAAAGTTTCTACATAATACATATCTGTAGAAATAATTTCTTTAAAATCTTTATTTTTTAAGCAATATTTCATTATCATAGCTATATCTTCAGCACTAGAATAATTATCTTGATCTTTTCCTACTGCATTAGAAAAATGAGTATGAACCAGTCCTAATTCTTTAACTTTTTGATTCATTAAATTTATAAATTCTTCTTCCGTATCAGTAGTTATTCTAACTCCTGCATTTACTGCATCTGACCCACTTTTAAGAAGTATTCCATAAAGGACTTCCCTTATAGTAACTTTATCTCCATCTTGAAATCCAGTTGTAGTATATTCATACATATCTCTTAAATCTTCATCTTTTATAATTATTTCTTTTTCTAAGTCTGGATTATTTTCTATAACTATAATAGCTGTCATTATTTTAGTCATACTAGCTACTAATACTTCTTCTTTTGATTCTTTCTCATACATTACTTTATCTTCTGTTAAATTATAAACATAAACATATTTAGAATTTAATTCTAAATCTAGTGCATATATGGAGGGAAAGAATACAAAAAAAGATATAAATATAAATAATATTTTTTTCATACTTCACCACTTCTATTAGTTTAGAAAGGTAGATATTTCTACCTACCTTGCCAAACACTTACTACATTTACGTTACTTGAATGAGGAGCTGGATTAGGAAGTGGCATCTTTATTATCATAGGTACTTTAAATGCCCTACCAAAAGCTACACACATACCTGGTTGTAAACTCTTTTGTTTTTCCATTATTTCAGCACTCATATTTGGTAACATTTTCTTTATATATTCTAAATCTCTTGGATGTGTCATTTTAAATATTAAGAAATTACTAATTTGAGATATAACTGTCTCTGAAAGTTCAACTGGTCTTTGAGAAACTAGATTAAGTATTAGACCAAATTTTCTTCCTTCTTTAGCAATTCTTTCAAATATATTATATCCAAGTAAAAAGTTATCACTATCATTTTGTACATATCTATGTGATTCCTCTAGGAGTATGTGGAACGGAATTGCTCCACGACTACTAAGTTTTTTTGTAAATGTAAATAACATTTTTGAATATATTTTTACTATTGTTTTTGATAATCTATCATCTGTATCTTCTAAGTTGAAATTTATTATTTGAGACTTTCTATTATTTTTAGCCACTAAACTGGCTATATATCCATTTAAATCTACATAATTTGGATAATTAAAGAAAGCTCCACTATCACTTATAGCTATAGAGTGTAATCTAACTTTTAAAGTAATAGCTTCATCATATAATTTTTCATTTCTTAAGAATCCATCACTTATTAAAGTAAAATCTAGTGCTTTTTGTAATACATCTAGTTGAAAAGCATGATCGTTAGGTGCTTCATAATTATCAAGTGACTCATCTATGAAACTAGTAATATATTGGGTAATCAAAACACTTTCGGTAAATTCTCCACTTCTATCTATAGTAAAACACTCTCTAAATTTTCTTACATAACCTACTCCTTGTATAGGTGCCTCTAAGTTAAATTGTTCTGTTTGACAACCAGCAACTATAGTAAATATATCATTTCTTTTACTTGCTGCTGTTTGATTAGTATATAAAGTATCAAGTATCGCTTTAGCTATTAAGTGATTTTTAAATCTTGTTGAATCTTCTGTATCCATAGAAATAATTCTAGCAAGCTTTATCATCTTTTCTATTATTTGTAATTGTGAATGTTTTTCTGCTTGCAATAATAAAGCAAAATCATCTATATCAAGTAACCATAATGGAATACATAATAATTCACCGTTTTTATCTTGTTTATTAGTTGTATAATATTTAAATTGGTAATTAGGATTAACTTCAGCTAATCTTTCAAATGCGTTGTGATATTCTCCATATGCATCAAAAATCATATAATTAGCTCTATAAGGGCTAAATTTTTCATTATAGAATAAACTTTGTATAAAACTAGCTACACCATAAGACTTACCACTACCAGTATTACCAAATATAGCTAAATGATTACTGCATATTTCATTAATATCTACAAATATTGGTTTATCGTTATAAAGAGGGCTTGCCCCTAATTTGAACATTCCTTCGCCTTCTACACCAGTAATTAGATTTAACTCTTCTTCTGTAACCATTCTTATATTTGCTTCTAGTGTAGGTTTTCTAAGTACTCCACCTATAAATCTACCATTTTCTATTACGCCTAAAAAGTGTACTTTAATTATTTCTTTAGATACATCTTCTACTTCTCCTAGTACTTTTCTTTCGCCGTCTTCAAATACTACATGCATATTCATTAAATCCATACTAACAGGAGTTCCATCAGGTATTGAGATGTGAGCTACACTATCACTAATATACACTATCTTACCAAACATATTATCACCCTATATTAATTCTTTTATCTTTTCTTTTATATCAACATCTATATCTTTAATCAATTCTTCTATTTTTTTTCTATTACTATTTAAATTTAACTTAGATTCATAATAATCTAATTTTTGTACTATATCTTTTATATTTTTGTGTACTGCATTTTTACTAACTTTATTATTATCAGCTATCTCTTGTAAAGTTAAATTATTAAAATAGTAATCCATAAAATATTCTTTTTGTTTATCAGTAAATAATTCTCCATAATAATCAAAAAGTTCTACATAATAAATATTCATTAAAATATATACTCCACAATCGTAGTAATAGCAACAAACAATCCTACTATTACATAAACAGATGTCATATACTTTTTCTTATAAATCTTTTTATTATTGTATGCCATTGTAAACATAGTCATAGCTATTATTGAATAAAAAGCAGGCATAAAAGCATCACTTATTATACTTATAATAGCAAATATTATTAAAAGTTCTGTTAATACTACTTGTACAAGTAAACCTACTTCATCTGAACTATATTCTTTTATATCAACAATTTTAGTACTCATTCCTCTATTTTCTTTCATATTTACCTCACATATCTTTAAATAATCCATATATATATTTTTCTATATCAAATACTCTTAAATCTTTTTCTTTTTCTCCAAGACCTACAAATTTTACTGGTATATTAACAGCTTCTTTTATAGCAAGAACTATACCACCTTTAGCAGTACCATCAAGTTTTGTAAGTACTATACCTGTAATATTTGTTATTTCTTTAAAGCTTTTAGCTTGACTTATTCCATTTTGACCAGTAGTTGCATCTATTACTAATAATGTCTCATGAGGTGCGTTAGGAATAAATTTACCAATTACTTTATTCATTTTTTCTAATTCATTCATTAAGTTAACTTTATTTTGAAGTCTACCTGCAGTATCTATTAAAACTACATCATAATTATCATCTATCGCTTCTTTAAGTCCATCATAAACAACACTAGATGGATCAGTAGATTCACTACATACAACTTTTGTATCAGTACGATCTCCCCACTCTTTTAATTGTTCGATTGCTCCAGCTCTAAAAGTATCTCCAGCAACTAACATTACTTTTTTACCTTCATTTTTTAGTTTATGAGCAATTTTACCAATAGTAGTAGTTTTACCTACTCCATTTACTCCAACAAATAAAATTACTGTAGGTCCATCTTCACTATAATTTATTTTATTGACAACTATTTCATTATTAACATATATTATAAACATTTCATCTATTATAACTTCTTTTAAATCTTCACTGTTTATAATATTTTCATGTTTTACACGTTTTTTTAATCTATCAATAAAGTCCATTACAGTATTAACACCTATATCTGCCATTATAAGAATTTCTTCTAATTCTTCAAAATATTCATTACTAACTTTTTTGTACTTTGTATTTAGCAATCCTATTTTATTTACAAATTCTTTTCTAGTTTTTTCTAGTCCTTTATCATATACTTCTACTTCTTCTTTTTCTTTTTTAGTAAATATATTTTTAAATTTATCAAATAGTCCCATAGAACCCCACCTTACTATTCCATTTTACTACATTTAAGAGAAAAAATAAATCTTTTATTAATAATTTGTAATAAATTTTGAGGTGTGCTATAATTTTAATAGGAGGAGTATTGATATGAGTAAATTTTGTTCTAATTGCGGTAAAGAAGTAAATGAAAATCAAGATGTTTGTTTAAATTGTGGTGTTAGAATTAATAGTAATACAGTTGTAAATAGTACTGAAGATAAAGTTGATAAAAATGCTTCTGTTGGTTTTATATTAGGTCTTATATCTATAATTGCTTGGTTTATACCTTTATTTGGATATCCAGTTACTGTATGTGGTATTGTATTCAGTTCTAAAGGTTTAAAATCTAAAACACAAAGAGGTAAGGCACTTGCAGGATTAATACTGTCAATAGTATTCTTAGTATTTTCATTTATAAACTCAATAATGGGCGTTATAATGAATTTAGCATTTTATTATTAAAAAATAACTTCATCTGAAGTTATTTTTTCTTATATACTTTAGGTTCTTCTTTTTCATAATTAACTATAGTATCAATATCTTCCATATTTAAATATGATTTTTTATTACCACTTATATTTAATATATCACTTAATAAATATACTTTATCATCCAAATCATCATAAAAAATATTTTCTTTATTGTCTATTATTGAATAAATAGCAGAATCCTTATGTACGCAACTCCCATCTATTACACTATAATAATTATTAGTAGTTACTATACAATCAAATCCATTTGTTTTTTCCATTACAACATTACTCATTCTAGTAGCAATAAAATTCTCATTAGCTTTTTCTATATAAAAATAATTACTATTACTGTTAACTAATAAATAATAATCTGGGTGTTGTAAAAAAGTTTGATAACCGCTTAATACATTTTTTTCCATTTCCATCACCTTTAAAGTATTATACAATATTTTATTCAAAAGTCAAATAAATAAGCCTAAAAGGCTTATTTATTTGTATCTTCTTCTATTATAGCATCTACTACTTTTTCTTTTTTTAATCTTTTTACTTTTTTCTTATCTTTTTTATTTTTAGTTTCACTTACTGGTTCATAATCCTTAGATTTACTTTTATAATATATATAATCTACTATTTCAGCAACAGAATATATTATTATAAATAATCCTATTATTTTATCAACTAAACCTGATATCAAAAGTATTCCAACTACTACCATAATAATAGCTGATACTAAATACATTCTAAATCCTATTTTATCCACATTTCTCATAGAAATAGCTAATATTATCTTATTAATTCCAGCTAATAAAACCCATAAACCTACAATTAATTTTATTGCAAAACTAAGTGTTGAAGAATATAAAACTAATAGAATACCACATCCTATAATTAATAAGCCTATTATTAATTCAGAAAGACTATAATCCCCTACTTTACCTTTCATATAAATATATATAATCGATTTTATTATTCCAACAATAATAAATAATGATCCTATAATTTTTGAAGCCATTCCTAATAAATCTTGACTTGTAGTTAAAAGTATTATACCTAAGACTAAAAATAATAATGCATAAATAAGATTATTAAGTGTTATTTTTTCTTTATTCATATATACCTCCAAGATAATTATACATCAGATTAAAAAAAAAGAAAAGTTTTTTAAACTTTTACTTGTTAATTGGTTGTCCAAATATATCAAGACTATTAGTATTTTGATTATCATTCAATGTTGACGCACTTGGATTCATGAAATCTTGAAGCACTGGATTTGTTTGATTAACAGATTCTACTACTGGTTGTGGTTGTACTTCTTGTACTGGTTGTTGTGGTTCCATAAGTGGTTGACTGTTAACATTACCAAAACTAAATTCTTGTAATACAGGATTTACTGGTTGTTGGGCTTGTACTGAAATATTATTTACTGGTTGTACTGGAATTTGTTCTACTGCAACATTTGTTGGTTGAGCAAATTCTTGAAGTACTGGATTTGTTTGATTAACAGATTCTACTACTGGTTGTACTTCTTGTACTGATTGTTGAACTTGATTAATTTGTGAAATTGGTTGTACTTCTTGTACCGGTTGTTCTATTACTTGTGGAATTGGTTGTATTTCTTGTACCGGTTGTTCTATTACTTGTGGAATTGGTTGTATTTCTTGTACCGGTTGTTCTATTACTTGTTGAACTGATTCTTGAACAATTGGTTGAATTGGTTCAACATTTTGTATTGGTTGAATTGGTTGTATTACTGGATTGACTGTTTGAATTATTTGTTCTTGCTCTTGAGTTTGTTGTTCACTATATAACTTGTCAATTTGATCTAACATAGATCCTTGAGTATTTTGTTCTACTGGTTGTTCTGTTTGTTCTTTTATTTTTGGTTTTAAATTACATAAAAACGCCATTACACCTGTTAAAATTGCTCCTACAACTTGAAAATAATAACCTAAACTCAAAGCGCTAAATGAATCCAGATATACAATCGTCTGCATAACTAAGAAAAATAATATAGCCCCTGTAGTCATATAAGCAAATTCTGTTTTAATATTAAGTGCAAAAAACATAACACCTATTACTCCAAAAACAATTATCATTATTGGTAAATAAAGAGAATTTACTGTTTCATAACTATTCCATAAATTTTGAGTATACCCACTGATATTTACATATGGTACAAATACTGATGCAATTATTAAAGCACAAGCAAGTGCTCCTAAGATTCTAAATATTAATTTGTTATTCATAGATAACCCCTACTTTCTTACTATATAAGTATAGCAAAAAAGATTGAAATATTCAACCTTTTTAATAATTATTTGCTTTTCTTTCAAAATAACTTTGTGGATGTTCGCAAACAGGACATACTTTTGGAGCTTTCTTTCCTACTACAATATGTCCACAATTACGACAAATCCAAATTGTATCTCCATCATTAGAGAATACTACTTCATCTTCGATATTCTTTAATAATTTTTTATATCTTTCTTCATGTTCTTTTTCTATTTTAGCAACTTCACTAAATAGAAATGCAATGTGATCGAATCCTTCTTCTTTTGCAGTTTCTGCAAAACCTGCATACATATCTGTCCATTCGTAATTTTCACCTTCAGCAGCAGCCTTTAAATTTTCTGGTGTTGATTTGATAGAACCACCTTCTAATAATTTAAACCACATTTTAGCGTGTTCTTTTTCATTATTAGCAGTTTCTTCAAATATAGCTGCTATTTGTTCATAACCATCCTTTTTAGCTTTACTAGCAAAATAACTATATTTATTTCTTGCTTGACTTTCTCCTGCAAATGCGGCCATTAAATTTTGTTCTGTTTTACTTCCTTTTAATTCCATATTACCTCTCCTCTTCTAAACATTCTCTACATAAGCCTTCTAATATTACTTTACAATTTAATACTTTATTATCGCCTACATATTCATTATAATCAACTTTTTCATTAATATCAATAATTTTGTTACACTTTATACATATAAAATGTGAATGATTTATCATTTTATCATATCTATCAATATTATCATTACAATTGATTTTTTGAATTCTATTAGATTCAACTAAAGTATTTAAATTTCTATAAACAGTACCAAGACTGATATTAGGAATTTCTTTTCTACATTCTAAATAAACGTCATAAGCATTTGGATGACTACAACTTTTATTTATAATATCTAGTATTAATTCTTTTTGTCTAGTATTTCTCATAAAATCTCCTTATCAGTAATGATTACTAATTAAATTATATCATATTTTTAGAAAAAATCAACAAATATTTTAATTTGTCAGTAAATTATAATTAATTGACAATTAATATAGAATGTGTTATGATGTATTTGTCAAGGAAACTTGCGTATAATAAAAAAGGGAAATACTTAACTTTCTCATGTTGAGTACTTACCTAAAAGTTTAGATAAAGTACTTAATCTATAGATTGAGTACTATTTTTTTATACATAGAATCATTAAAGAGACTATTAATAAAATGATTATTAGTATTAGAAAGCTGATTAACAAATCTTTTTTCTTCATAATATCAAGCCCCCTTTCTATTGAAAGTTGGCAAGTACTCAACAGTTAGTATTTCCTGTATCTAATTATACTATTAATACAAGTGCAAATCAATAGAACACAGTACTTTTCACTAATTTTACAATATATTTTAAGTTAAACAAAAAGAAGTTTAACTTTTTTTTGTTAAGCTTCTCTTGATTTAATTTTATCATTTATTAATTTAATAAATTCTTCCTTAGATACAGTAATAGTTTCTTCACTACCATGAACTCTATAACTTATATTTTTATTATCTACTTCTTTTTGTCCTAATATTATAGAATATGGTATTTTTTTCATTACTGATTCCCTCATTTTATATCCAAGTTTTTCTTCTCTATCATCTAGTTCTACTCTAAATCCATTATCTTTTAATTCTTTATAAACTTCTTCAGCATAAGATAAGTGATATTGATTATTTACTGGTATTACATTTAATTGTATTGGAGCAAGCCATACAGGAAGCGCTCCTTTAGTTTCTTCTAGGATGAATGCAGTAAATCTATCAAATGTACCAAAAATCGCTCTATGAAGTACTACTGGAGTTTTCTTAGATCCATCACTATCTACATAAGATAGTTCAAATTTTCTTGGAAGCAAGAAATCTAATTGACAAGTAGAAAGTGTTACTTCTGGTCCTACTGCAGGTTTAACTTCTACATCAAGTTTAGGTCCATAGAATGCGGCTTCTCCTATTGCTTCAAAATATTCAACATCTAGTTCATTTAATACTTCTCTAAGTTTAGCTTCTGCTTCATTCCACATATCATCATCATCAAAATATTTTTCTTTATCCTCTGGATCTCTTAAAGATAATCTGAATTTATAATCTTTAAGTCCAAAATCTTTATATACATCAAGTATCAAAGAAACTACTTTTTTAAATTCTTCTCCTATTTGATCAGGTCTAACAAATAGATGAGCATCATTTTGACACATACATCTAACACGTTCTAGTCCTTTTACTGCTCCACTTGCTTCATATCTAAAATCAGTAGCAAATTCGCCTATTCTTATTGGCAAATCACGATATGAGTGTAGTTCATTACCATATACTAACATATGGTGAGGACAGTTCATTGGTCTAAGTACAAACTCTTCTTCATCTACTTTCATAGATGGGAACATATTTTCTTTATAGTGATCCCAATGCCCTGATGTTTTATATAAATCAACTGTACCTACGCAAGGAGTGTATACATGATAATATCCTAAATTTCTTTCTTTTTCATATATATAATTTTCTAATTGTTTACGTATAGTAGCTCCATTTGGTAACCATAAAGGCATTCCTTTACCTACTAAATCATGAGACATAAAGATACTTAAATCTTTCCCTATTTTTCTATGATCTCTTAATTTTGCTTCTTCAAGTTCATTTAAATATTCATTTAAATCTTCTTCATTTTCAAAACATACACCATATATTCTTTGAAGCATTTTATTTTTAGCATCACCCTTCCAATAAGCTCCACTAAATTTAATTAATTTAAAATATTTCATTGATTTAGTTGTAGGCATATGTGGACCTCTACAAAGATCTATAAAATCATCTTGTTTATAAGCTGATATTACATTTTCTTCTTCATCCATTCTTTCAATTAAATCAAGTTTATACAAATCATCCTTAAACATTTCTTTTGCTTCTTTTTTAGATAATTCAATTCTTTTAATCAATTTATCAGATTTAGCAATTTTCTTCATTTCTTTTTCTATCTTAGGTAAATCTTCTTCTGTAAGCACTTCATCACCTAAATCAACATCATAATAAAATCCACTTTCTATTACAGGCCCTACCCAAAATTTAGCATTTGGATATAGGTGGTGTAAAGCGTGAGCAAGTAAATGCGCACAACTATGATTTAAAGTATTTAATTTTTCATTTTCTTTAATATTTATCATTTTATCTCCTTCTTTCTTTTCTTACATAATACTTTTTTATTTTCTTTTATACTAAACAATAATTCATCACTATTTTGCTTAATTCCATCTAAAGAAACTTTAATTTTATCACCAGTTTCATATGGAATTCCATTTATTATTGCTTTATTACTTTCAAAACTACTTTTAGGCAAATCTATATATCCATAAAGTTGATTAGAAGTTTTAATACATAACACATGGTGAGATATAAACATTATTTTTGCATCTAATGTCATACCTATATAATTTGAAACAAAATCTTTAAGTAATATTTCATCTACGTGTTGTTCAAATCTTTCTGCAGCTTTTTGCATCTCATTACAGTGTTCGCACATATCTTTATATTTTTGGTAATATAATTCTATATCTTCTAAGTCGCCTCTTATGATTTTATCTATTATTATATGATTTAATAAATCTGGAAATCTTCTTATAGGCGAAGTAAATGTTCCATAATATTCTAATGCTAATGCATAATGACCAATATTATCTACATCATAATAAGCTCTATTCATACATTTTAATATTACTTTAGAAAAATACATGGCTTCTAAAGTATCCTTTCCTTTACATATAGATAATAAAATTTTTTGTAATACTTTAGGATTAGTTATATTTTTTATTGTATTTATAATTTTTTTAAATCCATTTAAATCACTCTTTAATTTATTAATTTGATCTACCGTAGGTCCTTCATGATTTCTGTACATAAAAGGTAAATTACAATAGAAAGCAAGTGAAGTAACCAATTCATTGGTTATCAACATAAAATTTTCAATCATCAATTCTGCTGGGCCCCTTTTATGATTAGTCATACTCTCTACATTACCATTTTCATTAATATAAAAATCCATAGTCTCACATTCGAAACATAAGAAACCTCGTTCTAGTTTCTTTTTTTGTAATAAACTAGATAATTCATTTAACTTATTTAAATTATCGACATACGGTTTATATTCTTCATCAATATTTTTGCCATTCAATATATCATTAACTTTTTCATAAGACATTTTATAATTACTCTTAATAACGCTATTAAAAACATTGAAATCTAAAATATTGCCATCTTCATCTATTTCTATTTTACAGGTTTTAGTTAATTTATCTTCATTAGGATTTAATGAACATACTCCATTTGATAATTCTTTAGGTATCATAGCAAATACACCATTAGCAGGATAAACGCTAGTACCTCTTAAATAAGCATCTTTAAATACAGCACTTCCTTCTTTTACATAATAACTTACATCAGCAATATGCACATATAAATAATATTTACCATTTTTAAATTCAAGGGAAATAGCATCATCTAAATCTTTAGCTTTTTCTCCATCAATAGTGAATGTTGTAAGATTTCTTAAATCCTCTCTTTCACTTATTTCTTTTTCATCTAGATTTTGAGATATATGTTTTACCTCTTCTTTTGTCTTTTCAGAGAAATCATAAGTAAATCCAAAGTCATAGAAAAGTGCGCGTACATAAGAATCTAAATTATTTTCATTTTTTATTTTCTTTACATAAGTTGCTTTATTGTCTAAGGATAAATCTGCTAAAATTCTATCTCCTATTTCAAAAGTTTCTTCATCATTTATTTCTAAATCTATTTTAAAATCAAACGTACCTATAGGAGTAAAACGTTTTTCTCCATTTATTTCTTTATATTCAAATACGTGTTGATTATTTTTTCTTTCCAGTATATTAATAACTTTACCATATTTATTATCATTTATTTGTACATTAACTATATCATGCGGATAAGCTCCATTTAAATCTTTATCCGGAATATATATGATATTATTATCTAATTCTACATAATAGAAATTTTTTGAATAATTTTTTCTTATTTTAGCTTTATAAAAAGATGTTGACTCAGGTGTTTTAGGAGGTGTTACTACTCTAACCACATCGCCTATTTTTTGTTTGTTATGTTTTTCACTTTTTGATACGCTCACAAATACAATATCATTTTCATTAGCTCCATTTAATTTTTTATTAGGAATATTAATTATTAAACCGTTTCCTAAATTTAAGTAGAAACGATTTTTAGAAGATTTATGTACTACACCTTCTTGCAAGTAAAAATCATCCGGTTTATGAATATAATATCCATTACTATCACCTAATATTTTACCTTCCTTTTCTAATTGATATAATATTTCTAAAAAAATTGGATAATCTTTTTCTGAAATTTTAAAAATAGATATAAGTTTTTTTACGCTTATTTTGTTTTTATACGTTTCAAAAAATTTACTAAGTTTATCTTTAAGTAAGTTCATAAAATCCCCCTAAGAAAAAAACGCTCTTTGCTCCTAATATAAGGAGCGAAAGAACGTCTTCGCGGTACCATCCTAATTTATGGCTTAATTTAAATAACGGTTTTATCCGGTATATCTTTCGATAACAGCTCATAGGTAGTAATTATTAAATTGTTTGTTTATTTACACCAACCATAAACTCTCTTTAAAACGATTGTTTAATAATCAAGTCCTAATCTTTGCATTTATGTATATTAGTTTATCACAAAATAATTATTTTGTGAATATTTTTTTACTATTTTTCTTTGGAACTATATAAATCTAATATCTTATTATATATACCAGGTTCTATTTTATTTAGTACATTTATAGTTAATTCAAATGATTTTTTATATTCGCCATTATAGAATAATCTTTCTGATAAATTTAAATGATTATTTAAATCTTCATAACTACTTCTATATCTATTACCATATACTATTGCTTTTTCAGCAAACATAGCATTCTTCATTAAATCTTTTGTTTTAGTATATAATTTTAATACTAAATCACGAGCAGTATCTACTCTAGTATTTAATACGTCTATAGTTATTGGCTTTTTATCTAATTCTTTTACTATTTCTTTTATAGCAGAATTAGCTTCATTAAGTTCTACATAATAAGAATCTGGTATAACTGGTAATCTATAATCTCTCATTTGTAGTTTAGAATCTTTTAAAACTAGTTTTATTTCTTCTAATTGTTGTCTAGCTCTAACTTCATCATCATGCATACTACCAATTACATTTAATAAATTATCTAATTTTTCTTCTGTATGAGATAAGTTATTTGATAATCCTTCTACTTCTTTAACTAATTTAGAATAAGCAAATGTATTATTAAATTTTGTATGATCTTGTAATACTTTGAAATTAGTATTTAAATCATATAACTCACTTCTTATTTCATTTAATGATGCAATATCTTCTTCTTTTAAATCATATATATTTTTTATTTCTTCTATTTGATTAAAAATATCATCTACTAAATCATTCATTTTAGTTAATTTAGTATTGAATACTAACAATTTATCTTCATAAGTTTTTCTATCTACTTTTTCTTTTTCAAAATCTTTAAATATGTTTTCAAAATAGTCCATTAGAACTTTTAATTCAACTAAACTTTCATTCATATCTAATTTTCTAGTTCTTTCAACTATTTGTTCTATTTTTCCATTTATTTCTTTTAAATTATATTCAACATTAAGATAATCAAGAGGATAACCTTCATTAACCATTTCGTTATAAATTGTTTCTACTTCTTGCATTTTTTTAGGTAATACACTTGTAACCATTATAGTTATTGATGGTATTTCTTCTACAACAACTGCCATATGATTTAAAAGTTCATCTATTTCATTTAAAACGCTATCTACTTCAGTATATTCATTGTTATCCATTATAGCTTCAAATTCTTCAAACTTTTTAGCAATTACTTCAAATTGAGTATTTACTAAATTGGCAAATTCTCCAAAATCATTTTTTGTTTCTTCAAATTTGTGGAATAAAGTTCTATATCTAGCTTTATACCCTGTTATTATAGTTCTACTTCTTTCTTCACTAGATGTTAAATCTTTTATTTCTCCAAATAAGAAATCTGAATTAGTACGAACTTTATATAATTCCATTTCTAATTTAGCTATTTTATACATAGTACTTTTATAATCCATTTGAGATAATGAATATTCAGCATCCAAAATCATATCAGATAATCTTGGTATTTGTACTTCTTTTATTTGATTTAATCTATTAGACCATTCATCATATAAAGCTTTTAATTTATCATTTTTTAAATATGATTCTACTTTAGCTAATTCCGGAACTATTGGAGAAGTAGCAAGTTTATTCTTTTCTATCTCTAATTTTTCCAAAGTTTTCTTAAATTTTTTATTTTTTCTACTTTGAATAAAATTTAAAATTCCTATAATAAGCCCTGCACATATTAAAAATAATGTTAACATAATAAGTGTTAAATTATCCATCGCAATCACCTATTATAATTATATCATACTTTTTTAATTTTTCGACATTATTTTTTTAGTATATGAAAAAAAGATAAATAAGATTATCTTCTTCTAATTATTTGTTTTATTTTTGGTTGTTGTTTTTCTCCACAACTCATCTTTCCTTCAGGACATTTTCCAAATACGCAAGGTGCTCCTGCATTAGCAAACACATTAGGAGCGATATCTAAAACGATATCCAACATTTGATCTGCTACATCTCGAATCTCCCATTGTGCTCTAGAACAACATCTTTCTTTAAAGAAATTTAATAAAGTTCTAGCATTCATAGTAACAATTATTTTAGTTTCACAAGCATTAGGTAAAGCAAACCTAGAATCCTCTAAAGCTTTCTTAATTAATTTAGCTACTTCTTTTTTATCAGTTATACCTTCTGTATATTCATCAATTAAAGCCTGCGTAATCTCTTTATAAGCAGTTTCCGAATCCTTCATACTATCTAAGTATATTGACTTTGCTTTTTCATTATTTTCTATAGCTGGTGGTATTATATAATTGAATGAATTTTGTAAATCAACGTATCTTTGGCTTTGTTGTGAATAACTAGCTATTCTATGTCTTACTATCTGATGTGAACAAGTTCTACTAATACCTTCTATTCCAAATGTAAAGCTAATATGTTCTATAGGGCTTTCATGTCCCATACTACTTAACATATTAACAAATTTTTCAGTTGCTTCATCATCCAATCCTTGATATAAATTCATTACATTACTTTTCGAATAACATAATTTTCCTGCAGCTGCTACTACTCTTTCTGGATCTTTACTACCATCTATTGTATTTACTGGTGTTGTATGAGCAAGTAAATATACTTTTGCTTTTATATTTTTTTCTTCCATATTAACCCTCCTACTATCAATTTTATATCAAAATAAATATCATAGTCAATATTTTTTATTATTTTTAATCTTAAATCCTGAATTTTTATTTGGAAGTCCGTTTCAAATAAAATACGGAAATAAGTCTGATTATAGTATAATATCTTAATGTTTCTTTGTAGTTGTAAGGAGGAATGAAAAATGAAAACTTGGAAACATTTAGATATTGAGAATAGAAAAACTATAAGTTCTTGTATATCTCATAATTATAAATTAATTAATATTAGTAAAATTTTAGGATATGATCCTAGAGGTATTTCTAGAGAG
>JAFTRC010000021.1 GCA_017462455.1 Bacilli bacterium
CAGTATGAGTCATTTAATCAGATCCTTTCAATGTATTTTTATTCCAATCACATTGTATCATAAAGTTTCTGAAATGACTCATTTTTTATAAAATTAAAAATAGTGTCAATTTTATTCACCAACACTATTTATTATAGAACCCTAAAATTTAATTAGAGTTCTTTTTTTCAATTAATATTTTATCCTTTATTGATACGTGAATTGCAACCTTTTCTAACTCTGGTATAAAATTTAATTCATCTTTGTTTAAATAAAACTTATAAATAATATTATCATTATATTCTTTACTAATAATTTCTTTATCATTTAATATATAATCAACTAATTTAACTTGATCATAACTAAAGTCTAATTCTACTAAGTATCCTTCTTCAAGTTCAATAATATTAGTTAATTTTAATGTTTCATTTACAGAATTTGAGTATGCTCTAACAAGTCCTCCTGCGCCCAATTTAATTCCACCGAAATATCTAATAACTACTGCAAGTACATTCGTTAAATTATTTTTCTTAAGTATATTTAATATAGGGAGTCCTGCAGTACCACTAGGCTCACCATTATCACTGCACTTCTCACATCCATTTACAATATATCCAAAACAAATATGAGTAGAATCTTTATATTCTTTTTTTAATTGCTCTAAAATATTATTTGTTTCTTTTATATCATTAATTTTATATAACTTAGTTATAAATTTAGATTTTTTTATGATAATAGTATTTTCAATATTTTTTTCTATAGAATACATGAAATCACCTAATGAAATTATAACTTAAATATATAAATAAATCAAATAATTAATAAAATTATAAAAAAGTTTGTAATAAAAAAAGGAAATAGAAAAGTTTTGTAGAATAATATATGTAGGAGGAACATAATGAATGATGTAACAATTAAAGAATCAATTAAAATAGAAAATTTAATTTATAATATTAGAGGAAAACAAGTGATGCTGGATTCAGATTTAGCTAAGCTTTATCAATGTAAGAATGGAACAAAATCTATAAATTTAGCAATGAAAAGGAATATAGATAGATTTCCAGAAGATTTTTGTTTTCAATTAACAGAGGAAGAATATAATAATTTGAAGCTTCAAATTGAAGCTTCAAGCTTAAAAAAATATTATTCAAGGTTTCAATTTGAAACCTTGAATAATTCAAGAACGAATAGAGGTCAAAATATAAAGTATATGCCTTATGTGTTTACAGAGCAAGGTGTAGCTATGTTGTCTTCAATTTTAAAAACTGAGATAGCATCAAAAATAAGTATAAATATTATTAGAGCTTTTGTATCTATGAGAAAATATATATCAGAGGGTTTGATAGAACAAAAATTTATAAATGAACTTGTATTGAGACATGAGAATGATATTAAAATATTACAAGAATCGTTTGATAAATTAAATGGTAAAGAAGTTAAAAATGAAATTTATTTTAACGGCCAAATATATGATTCATATTCAAAAATAGTAGATATAATGTATGAATCAAAGAATGAATTAATAATAATAGATGGATATGCGGATAAAACTGTTTTAGATATGATAAGTAAATTGGAAGTTAAAGTAATATTAATAGTTAAATTAAAATGTTTGTTAACTAAATTAGATATAGAAAAATATAATAAACAGTATAATAATTTAAAAATTATTTATAATGATACATTTCATGATAGATATTTTATATTAGATAAAAAAATAATATATCACTGTGGAACTTCTATAAACCATATTGGTAATAAGACATTTTCTATAAATAAACTAGAAGATGATATGGTTAAACAATCACTAATAGAAAAAATAAATAATATAATTTTGTGATTTATATTATTTTTCTTGTATACTATGAAAGTGCTTGGTAAATTTCACAAAAGTTTCACATAAATTCAGTTTACAAACATTTTTTCTTTTGATATAATGTTAATACATTAATGATAAAGGGGAATTGGTATATGGAAAAAATAATGAGAGGATATATATTTAGATTATATCCAACAGAAAAACAAATAGAATTAATAGAAAAAAGTTTTGGATGTTCAAGATATATTTATAATTATTTTTTAGGTAAAAATAAAAACTATATAAATAGTTATAAATCAATAAAAGAGATACCAAACTTAATTAAAGAAAAGCCATGGCTAAGTGAAGTAGATAGCTGTAGCCTTAGATGTAGTATATTTAATCTAGAAGATAGTTTTGATAGATTTAAGAAAGGATTATCTGAATATCCTAAATTCA
>JAFTRC010000022.1 GCA_017462455.1 Bacilli bacterium
AATTACTTACTGTTCCACTTAAGCATATATTTCCATTACTCATTATTTGATAAGTTCCATTGGCTACTAGACTACCTTCCATCTCTTTTACTAACAAATCATTTTCTACTGCTCTTATATAATTTTTAACACTCGTTTCTACTGTTTTTGTTTGTGATGAACTTATAATTTGTGTTACTACTGGTACTGTTATTAAAGCTATTATTGCTAGTATTACTATTACTGCTAATAATTCTATAAGCGTAAATCCTTTTTTATTCATTTTACCTCTCCTATCTTATAATATTATTATAATATTTATAGTCAAAAAAAACAAGATATCACTCTTGAATTTTATATTATTTTTAAATTTTTTAAAAATGTTTTACTTTTTAAATACAATCCTGTATATCTATCATAATAATCATCAATAAAATTATTAACTTCATATATAATATCTTTATTTATATCTAATTTAGATATTTTATCTATGTCTACTAAAGTATACAATCTAACCAATTTTATTGCTTTATTACTTACAATAGGTTCATTAGTATGGCATTTACTACATAGATACCCACCTTTATCACTAGAGAGTGTTACTACATTTTTATTGCCACATATACTACAGCCATCTAAATTAGGCATTACTCCTAAATAATCCAAATACTTTAACTCTATTATATTAGTTATAATTAATGGATTAAAATTATCATTTATTTTTTTTAATGAACTTATAAGTAAATCATATAAACTACTATCTTCACATTGTTTGTATACTTGACTAGTTAAATCTATTAAAAAACTAGCATAACTTATTTTTTCTATATCTTTTTTTATATTAGAAAAATTATTTATAACACTAGCTTCACTAAGTATTGATAATTTATCTTTTTTATAATAAATAGTAAATGTAGCGTATGTTAATTTATCAGTAACACTTCTTAAATTACTCTTTAAAGATTTACACCCTTTAGCTATTACTCCAATAATACCATATTCTTTAGTTAAAATATCTATTATTTTACTAGTGTCACCATAGTTTTTAGTATTTATTATAATTCCCTCTACATCAATAACCATTATTCATCAACTTCTTCAAAACGATATTCTTGTTCTACATTAGGATACTTTTCTCTATCCACTAACGAATTAAACATATCATAAGGTCTAGCCCATATCTTGTTAGTTCCTAAATGCTTATATATTACTAAATTTTCACCGTTCTCGGTATGCTCTGCAAAGTCAATAACTTTTACAATATGTCCTTTAAAATGTCTATAAGTTTTACCTATTTCAATTACTCTTTCCATCTTTTTTCAACTCTTCTTTATATTTCATATAATATTCTATTTTTCCTGTACTTTTAAATAATCCCCATAATAATTCTTTCATTTTATCACCTATTTAATTATGATAAATATTTTCTTTTTTATTCAACTAATTTTCAAAATCGTTAAAACCAAATTCAGACAAATATTTTTCTTTTTCTCTCCATTTTTTTACAGTTTTAACAAATAGTTCTAAATATACATTTTTATTTAAAAGTTTTTCTAAATCTTTTCTAGATTCTATACCTATTTTTTTTATCATTTCGCCTTGTTTACCAATTACAATTTTCTTTAATGAATCTCTATCTACTATTATAGATATTCTAATATTATAACTAGTTTTACCTACTTCAACACTATCAGTTATACATGTAATTGAATGAGGTACTTCTTCTTCTGTAAAATTAAATACTTTTTCTCTTACTATTTCTGACATTAAAAAATCTATTGATTTATTTGTAACGCTATCCTCTCCATAATATCTTATAGTATCTGGTAAATATTTTTTTAATGTTTCAATTAAATCATCTATATTACTTTTTGTAATAGAAGATACTGGCACTATTTCATCAAAATCATATAAATCTTTATAATCATTAATTCTATTAAGTATTTCTTCATGTGTTATTTTATCTATTTTATTTATTACAAGTATAACAGGTTTATTTATATTTTTTAATTTATCCAATATATAAATATCCCCTTTACCTAATCCTTCAAATGCATCAACTAAAAAAAGAATTATATCTGTATCATCTATACTATAATAAGCTTGTCTATTTAAAGTTTTGCCTAATTTATTTACAGGTTTATGTATACCTGGAGTATCTACAAATACTATTTGTACCTTATCTTCATTATATATACCTTGAATAATATTACGTGTTGTTTGAGGTTTATTTGAAGTAATTGCCACTTTCTTACCTACTATACTATTTATTAAAGTACTTTTTCCTACATTTGGTCTACCTATTATTCCTACAAAACCGCTTTTCATCTAATCACTCCTAAAATAATGCTATAACTTTTGGTAAAAATATTATTATATTGAGAATAATAGCAACTAAAAATATTACAAATGTGGCTCCACTACCACAATCTTTAGCTATTTTTATTAATGGATTATATTCTTTAGTTATTGCATCACATGCATTTTCTATAGCTGTATTTATAAGTTCAACAGATAATATAATACCTAAAATACAAATTATTAGTATCCATTCTAATCCATTTATATTATATGAAAATCCCATAAGAATTTCAACTATAACACCAAGTATATATATAACTATACTTTTTCCTTCTTTAGCATAACTTTTAATACCATTTAAAGAATTCTTAGCTGATTGAAATATACCCTTAGGAGTCACATCTCTTTTTTCTATTTCTTCTTCAAGTTTATTTTTCAATTCCATATTCCCTCAATATCCTTTCCTGTAATTCAAACATAATTTTTTCTTCTTCTTTTTCCATATGATCGTATCCAAGTAAATGAAGTAATCCATGTATTGTTAAAAAAGAAATTTCTCTTAAAAAGCTATGTCCATATTCTAAACTTTGAGAATGTGCTTTTTCTATACATATATAAATATCACCCAACACTCTGAAATCAGTTTTTATAAAAGTATTATCATCTTCTAAAGCAAAACTAATTACGTCAGTAACACTATCTTTACCTCTATATTCTCTATTAATTTCATGTATTTTTTCTTGATCTACAATAATTATATTGAAAACTGTATTATTAATATTTTGGTATTTTAAAGCAAATTCTACTAATTTTTTTACCGTATCTAATTCTTTTATTTCTTCTGTTGTCTCATTAACAATTTCAAAACTATTCATATTATTCTCCTAACACTATAATTATATTATAAATACAGTCTTTTTTCAAGCAAAAACTAAGGATTATTTATCTGTTCTTCTATTTCTACATACTCTTCTATTTCTTGATATTCAGTTATATCTAATACTACATTAAAAAATATATTTAAAGTAATAGAATCATTATTTTTTATTTTGTTTAATACTTTATAATCACTAACATATTCATTATCATTTAAATTTTCTTCCATCTTATTTTTTGCATATTCTATAGCTTTTTCTATTAATTGTTCTTCTGTATTATTTTCATCTATTATATTTGTCTCATATTGTTTTTGATATATAAATTTTATAGGTAATAAATTATTTTTTAACAAAGTATTATTTTTTTCATCTTTAGTTTCATATTTATTAAAATTAAATAATTCTATTTCTTTATTTAAAAACTTTATAACAAATACATTCTTTTCATTACCAGTCCTAGTTTTTTCATAATATTTATAAGGATAAGTTATTGTTACATTATACCAAGTTTCACCATAAACACTACCTTTAGAACTTACTGTATCTTTAACACTATTATTCAAATAAATATACCCACTAACTATTATATCTCCCTTTTTTACATATGAATTAACACCCTTTATAATTTGTCCACTAGATATTTTCATATCAGTTATTACTGCATCCCTACTAGCTATAATATTTCTTAAAGGGGTTTCTTCATTTTCATTATTGAGTATTCTAGGTTCATATCTAATTATATATTTAGTACCTATATTTTCTATCTCTAACCATTCCAATTCATTTTTATGTTTACTTAATATCTCTTTTTTTATTTCTTGTAATTTCTCATAACTTTTCTTAAATTTATATTTATCTATACCGTATTCTTTTAAATCATTAATTAAAGTTGCTTCCATTTTAGAATCATTGGTAACCACATCCACATAAAAAATCATATTACTAAGTATATAAAGTCCTATTAAAGCAAATAAAATAGATAATATTACAAATTTATTATTTAATATATTATTTTTATATTTAATCAAACCATAGTAATCTAATGTATTTATTTCATATATAGTTTTTAATTTTATTATTTTATCATAATCTTTTTTGTAAACTTTTATATTTATTTCGTTTTTAGATATATATTTTATATTTAATATTTCTATATTATTACTCTTTAATCTTTTTATAAATCTTTCTACATTATTACCTTTAATATTTAAACTTAATTTACTTTCTAATAAATAAAATATGTAGTTTTTCATAGTATCACCTAAATTCTATATTATTAAAATTACCAGTAATCAATATTTCATCGCTTAATAATTTTGATACCACTAAATCATTTCCTTTAATTATAATATCTTTTTCTACTCCTTTAATTACTATTTTATTAGAATCAAAATGACCTATATCTTTATAATTAACAATATTAATCTTGTTATTTAATATTGTTATTTTTAATTCAGAATCATTTATATAGGATCTAATACCATTAATTATATTCAAAATATCACCTATATAATTTTATTAAGTAAAACAAAAAAAATACTAACATTAGTATTTTTTATATTAATATTGGCTTTCCCCATCTTGACTCATCAAGTTAACTTCGCTAACACCTTTAATCTTTAGTATTTCATTTACAAATTCTTTATCTTTTTTTACTTTTAACTCATATATATAACTTGATTCTTTACTAGATAAATTTTCTGACTTTAATTTATATTTTATTTTATAACTATTAAGTATTATTTCTATATCCCTAGTAGTTACATTTTTAAAATATATAACAAGTATATAAGGTGTCTTTTTCTCAGGTATAATATCAAAGAATAACATTGCTATAGCAAGTATTATAGCTAATACTATAGCCATAGAATAAACCCCTGCACCTATAATAATACCATTAGATATACTCCAGAATAAAAACAATAAATCTCTTGGTTCTTTTATAGCGGTTCTAAATCTTACTATAGAAAGTGCTCCTACCATACCTAATGATACAGTAATATTTGCTTGCATTGATAGTACTATAGCTGCTGTTATAATTGACATTAAAGACATTGATATATTAAATTTTTTTGAATATATAACGCCTTTTGTAGTTAACTTATATATGAAAAATACAAATAATGAAAGTAAAAAAGCATATATAAGTGTGACTGCGATAGTTGTTATTGATACATTAGCTGAAAAGTTATTTAAAAAACTATCTTTAAATATATCATCAAAAGTTACTTTTAAAATCATACTAAAACCTCCTGCTTAAATCATCTATACAATTATTAAATTTAGAATATGAAGTTTGTTCTAAATGATTTAATTCTAATCTAAATCTAATAAAATCTGGAATTAATTCATTATATTTTACTTCTAATATTTTATCTTTTAAATAATGTACTCTTTTTTCTTTATTAAATAAATTATTATATTTATTCGTATGTCTTATATTATAATCGAGAGTTATTCTAACATTCCCTAGTTTATATACATATGGTATTCTATCATACTCTATACAAATTACAGGTCTCAATAATTCTGTTTTCATTTTTAATATAAATTCATTTAATAATGGTTTATTATCCTTACTTATTTTTACATTACCACTTAATATATTATCTAAATCATCTCTTGTTATTTTAACGCTCTTTTTATTTGTTAATCCATTTACTTTAGATTTCTTTTCTAAATTAATATATGAATCATCATAATTATAAAATCTTATTCTATATTTCCATCTTTCGCTTATTCCATTTTTAACTTGGTTATATGACGTTTTATTATAGTTATCAAAATAAATACTTGAAATAGTATAAAAGTCATCTTTACAATTAGAATCTTTTTTAATTAATCCTCTTAGATTATTGTTAATTATACAAAAATCACTATCTGTAATTTTATATTTTAATTCTTTTCTAAATTTTCTATTCATTTTCTAAACTTTCTATATAATCATCAAAGAATTCTAATCTCTTGTGTATCCAAGTTCTAACTTCTTCTATTTCTTTTTCCCAAGCATATTCTCCCCAAACACTAGAATCTCTTATAATCACACCCTTAGATAAATTATTTATATATTCATCTAATAAAACATTTATATATTCTTCAGTTAAAATATTTTTTCTAAGAGACCAATATCTATCTATTAATAATTGATTTGTTTTTGGAGCATCTTGATGATAGAACATACAGGATAATTTATCATATCCTAAAAGAGATATTCTATCCTCTCCTAAATCAAATCCATAACTAAATTCCATATCCCAAGGTTGAATATAAATATCACTTGATAAAGTATCAAAATAAAAATAGTTATTATATCCCATACAATTATCTATATTACTTGTAAATGCATTGAAAATTGTAATATCTATATAATTTTTTAAATTAAAAGAGGATTCTATTACTTCATCGGTTATTTTAATTTCAGAATCATAATATTTTCTTATGCTCAATAGTAATTTTTTCCAAGTATCTGAATAAAAATCACTATTGTTTGGATATTTTATTTCAAAATTAGCATAACTATATTCATCTATATTTTTATATGCAATATTTGAATCGATATCAACCCAACCAATCATTTTAATTACTGCGCTCGTATCTTCTGTACTTGTTTTAGGTAAATTTAAATTTTTCCTGTTTATTGGTTCTGTAAATACATATAACCCCATATATTCATTGTTTATAAATACTTCAACAAATTCACTATACACATCTACACTAGTAAAATCATTAGAAATATCATTCCACAATTTAGTAGATAAGACATTTCTTATTTTAGATTCATCTCTATAATTAGCATCTAAAATAAAAGAGTCTCCATTATAAAAATTAGAAATTTGTATATTTTTTTCATCAGTATACTTGTTATTATACATATTAATTCTATATGATTTTTTAGGTAACTCGGAAGAAGAAGCACCTCTAATATGAATCATACTATTGCTAGTTATAACTTTATTAACTTCTTCTGAATTTATATATTTAAAAGTAGATTCTACATCTTCTGTTGTTATAGAACCTTGTGTTGTTATACTAATTAATGGAAGGTTTGTTAATTGTATTTTTGTTTCGTAATAATATTTATCGTTATATATAATTATATCTATAGGTTCATCATACCTAACATCAATTATATTAAAAGTCTGATCTTTAATTTTATATTTATATTCATTATCTAAATCTAATTTTAATACATAACTATTATTTTCATAATCATCTGATACATTATAATAATATATATTATTGTTTTTATCATAAACTGTATCAATATTATTTATTGTAAGAGAATTAATTAAATTTTCTTTTTGTTTTCTACCTTGTTTTATTTCTTTTATGCTTAAATATGATAAAGATGTACCAAATATACTACATAAAATTAGAAATATTAAAATTAATATTAGCAATATAAAAACAGCTATTTTTAACTTATTACTATTCATAAAATCAAACTCCCATTTGTTTTGTTTTATATTATACCATAAAAAACAAAAAATAGAATAATAAATTATTCTATTGTTATAATTCTTTCTTGAGTATCTGTATTACCACTCGAATCTTGGGCTATGTATGTTATCGAATATTTTCCAACTTCACCAAATTTTATTGTTCCGCTTGTAGTAATATTGCATACGCCACTATTATCTGTACAGGTGACTCCCTCTAATAAATCAAATTCAGTAACACTTGTACTTAATGTATTATTATCTGGAAGAGTTAATTGAGGATTCTCCTCATCGGTAATAATAATATATCTAATTACCATATTAGAGTATCCATTATCATCTACAACTGTATAATATATTTTATATATTCCTAATTTGCTTGTATCTACGCTTTCCACAGAACTATCATTTAAAGTAATACTAACATAAACTCTAGAAGTCAAATCAGTACCTTCACTAGACTCAGCAGTATAATTAACTTTAGTGTATGGTTGATTTATATCAATTTCTTCTACATAATTGCCATCTGAATTTTCAGGTAAATTTATATCAAAAATTATATCAGGTTTAAGAGAAGAATCAAGTGTTTGATTTAAAATTACTGTATATAAATAATCTCCATTTAATTTAGAATTAGAATTAGAATATTTATATCCTGCGCCTACATTTTCTATACTTATAACTAAGTTATTAGGATACAGCTCTTTTGTTTCTGGATTTTTAATATCAGCAGCTATCAATCCTTCATTTTTTAATTGCGCGAGAGTTATATAAGTAGTTTTTCCTCTTTCAGGCAATATGTCTAATTGTTTTAGCGATAAATCATATGCTGCATCTAAAATTGTATTTATTTGTTCATTAGAAATAGTTTCTTTACTTTTAACTAGAATATGTTCTACAGCTGGAAAAATTAAAATAAATATAACAGCTAATATCACTATCACAGCCAATAATTCTACTAAAGTGAAACCTTTATTTTTCATAATACACCTCACTATTTGTTAAATATACTTAATATACGAGCGAAATTAAATAATATTTGATTACTTTTTTTCATAGCAAAGCCTTTTTCAATAGCTTTACCACCTATAGTTAACGCGGATATAATTCCCATAATTGTTAAGGTCACTAACATATCATTTAAATTAGTTTTTTCAATTATTTTTAGAGCTATAACAGCACCAGTAGATCCTGAAATGATACCACAGATATCTCCTACTACATCGTTACAAAAACTAGCAACTCTATCAGCATTCTTTTTTAATCTTACTGCCATTTTTGCTCCTTTAACTTTTCTTGCTGCCATTGAATGAAATTGTGACTCATCTGCAGCTGCTACTGCAACACCTACCATATCAAAAACAACACCTATAAGTACAAATACTAAAGTTAATATTATCCCAAAAAATATATTTAAATTCGGTATAGCAGTTTCTGATATAAAACTAAAAGCTACTGATATTACAAATGATAAAATTATTATTTGTGTTATCCATTTATAATCAACTAAATTTTTTTTCTTCCTTTTTTCTCTTGACATACATTCACCTATTTAATTTTATTTCATTATTTTGAATATTATTTGGGATTTCTTTCTTTTGATTTTTTATTCCTAATACTAGAAAAATTGTTAGTGAAATTACAAGAATATATAATATTACTACTATAACTATATAATTTTTACTTGTATCTTTTTTATCGATATCAGCAAAATCATTTGCCATATCTTTTGCATCTATATCGTTATTCATCCTATCACCTATTATAATTTTAACACAGATTATTAATTTTAACAATGATAAAACAAAAAAAGAAAAAGGCATAAGCCTTTTAATACTATATATGGCGTTAACACAGTTAACTTTACGTCTTAGGTCAAGTTGGATTTCCCTAAATCTTACTTATCGTTACCAATAAGCGGTTCCCCTTTAAAAGATTCAGTATATTGTTACCAAATATACTACTTGATTGCCACTTAGTACGCACTGCAATCCTATATTAACAACACTCTAGGAGATTTCCTCACCATTTATTTATTATTAATTCTTTTTTGCAAACAGTATTTCATATTGCAAACTATGTAGATTCTAGCTATAAATTTACTAGTTTGTTAACCAATAATCCCAACTACTCACGCAAGACAAGCTACACTACCCATAACTTTCGCCACAAGGTAGGTTTAATCCTAATTCGTATCTAGTCCATCAGTATAAAACGTATAGGCCAAACACAAGTATAGGTCTCCACGAACGGTGGGTCATTTACATATGCCATTATGGATGCCCAACATTCTCATTTCCAGCACTCACCCCTATCTGGGCGATAAAAGCAAGCACCAAAAGTTTCACAGATGTGCTCTTTGACGGATTTTTAGCCCCGCCTTCATAATAAATATAATGACTAGAATAATGTGCCATCAACAATTACCATGCTATCATAAATTTAAATTTGTGTCAAATTAACATAAAAAGTTAAAATTTAGTTCATTCTTATTGCTTTTTTATTAATTATATGCTAATTAATCATATTAATGAACTCATTCATTGTAATGTTATCAAAAATAACATATCTTGGTATTTTATATTTATTATTATTTCTACTAGCTTTTGTATTACCTCCTACAAATGCCACTTTAAAATCTAATTCTTCTAAAACTTCCATAGCTCTACTATTATATGTATAAAATGGAAAACAGAAGGATTGTGTAGACTGTACTATATCAATTGATTTTTGAAAATCGGCTTTTAACTCTTCTTTATTTAAACAATTGATTTGATAACCACAACTAGGAGACGAAAAATGTATATCATATCCATGTGATTGTACATCTAAATATTCCGATCTATAATTTTCTATATCCCACCAAGCAGTTATTAAAAATAATGTTGCATGTTCTTTATACTCTTCTAATGCCTTAATTAAAAAATTCCCATTATGTGCGCCTGTACCATAAGCACCATCATCTATAGTTAATAATACTGATTTTTCAGGCAAACTGATTCTTCCATAATACCAATCAACAAATTCATCAATTGTTAATGTTTTATAATTATTATCATTTAAATATTGTAATTGTTTCCTAAATGAATCCATATCTAAACAAATAGATTCGTTGCAAATACCTGCTTCTTCATAGAAAAAATGATAATTCAATACAGCTATTCTTTGATTTGATGAATCTTTAATACCATTTATGGCGTCTTTAAATTGATCTATATTAGTATTATTATATACTACATATTTATAATAATTTTTATCACTTCTTTTAATTTTATAAATATCTTCTGTTATATTATATTCATTTACTTCTTCTTGCGTATTATATTTATATCCATATTCATCAAATAAATTAATTACTTCTTCATCAGCCCCTAAATATATTAATAATATTGAATTTTTATTTAAATCTATAGAATTATTTTTCCAACTAATAAATTCATCTAATAATATAGTAGTATATTTATTTTCTTTTAAATAATCTAAATATATTTTTAAGTTATCTTTAGTAATATTATCATTAAATTCAACAAAACTAATTGATTCTAACCTGTCTTTTTCACTATCCAATATTTCATAATTATCTTTAATATAATATATATCATTCATAAATTCAACATAATAGTTACCATCTTCAATATATAATAATTCAAATATATTTTTTTTATCTATATTAATAACTTCTTTATTGTCTTTATATAAAATAGTAGGTTTAGTTACTATACTTTTAACACTATAATATTTTTTTTCTAATTCTGTTTTTTCAGTTTCTTTTATATTTTTATAATATATATAATAATCATAACCTTCTATTTTATAATATTGTTTATTTATTTTTTCTAATTTTAATTGTATATCTTTATTTACTGTACCAATTTTATTAAATTTAGAATTTTTATATTCATATATTTCTTGTTTTTTAGTAGTTGTAACATATTCACTAAAATTATCTTTTATTACTTTGTTTTTATAAATTAATACACCTACAACACTCATCAATATAATAAGTATCAATATAAATAATGAAATAATTATTTTTTTCTTCATAATACTTTTTCTATCTCCTTTTCTACTAATTTTCTAAATTTATTAGCATTACTACTATACTTTTTAGGTTTAAAAGTTTTTGCTTGTTTTAAAAGTTCAGGTAATTCTTTTTCATTATTTAAAGCTAATATATAGCCACTATCACTAAATTGATTTATTATTTGCAATTGATGATCATTGATGTGTTCCTGGTATTTGGCTAAACGTGGAACTGCTATTACTACTTTATTGTTTTTTAAACCACTTGTTATAGTTCCTACCCCACCATGAGTTATTAAAAGATTACACTTTTTTAATAATTCATCAAATTCTTCCATAGGTATTAAATCAAATATTTTCAGGTTTTTTGATTTATAATCTGAAGAATAACCTGCTTGTACAATAACTTCGTCTTTAATATAACCATCTTTTATAGCTTTATCTACAGCTTTTAACAACCTATAAAATTTTTTATCTTGAGTTCCTAAAGTTACTAAAATCATTAATAAATCCACCCCCCATATATAGCATTTGGATAAAATTCTAACATACTTTCCCACTGTACTATAAATACATCAGCGAATTTATAAACTATTTTTCCTGTTTTAGTGGGTGCTGTACTATTAGCAAATGTTTCTATAAATATTAATTTTTTTCTAAATAGTTTAGCCAAACAACACATAGGACCTACATTGTGAGCTCCTGTCGTAATAACAACACTTGGATTTACTTTTATAATTAAATATAATGATATCCAACAATTTATGAACAATTTAAAAGGATAAAGTATTTTTGATAAAAAACTAGTATATGAACCTGAAATTAAAAAGTTAACTTTTTTAGGATATTTTTGTTTTAAAGATTTGTTACTTTTGGTATTTTCAGTTACTATATAACTATCATATTTTTTAAATAGTGGTTCTAATTGCAATAATTCATTTAAGTGTCCACCTGTACTCGCTATAAATAATATTTTTTTATTTTTCAATTAAATCAATCCATTCTTGTTTTATATTTTGTGACAAATACTTATTAGCTTTTTTATAAGCGTTATTTCCCATAATAATTCTTCTATTTTCATCATTTATTAAATTAATTATTTTTTTTGCCATTTTATTTTTATCTCTATTATCTATTAGATAACCATCCCAATTATTACTTATTATTTCTTTTGCACCATTCGCACTATCAAAAGCTATACAAGGAATTCTATAACTCATAGCCTCTAATAAAACGATTCCAAAAGATTCATTTAAAGAGCTCATAACATATATTGAAGATTCTTGGTATAGTTTATCTAATTCTTTAGAATTTTTATATCCTAATAATTTTATACTGTTATTTAATTTTTTTTGATTTATTAAATCCTGTAATGCATCAAATTCACTACCATCACCTACAATATTAAGATTCCAATCAGGGTATTTTTTTAATACTATATCAAATATATCAATTAAATCATTAAATCCCTTTATTTTTTCTAATCTACCTACGGATATAATTGTTTTGTTATTAAGGTCTGATACTTTATTTGGTAAACGTTCTATAGAGTTAGGAATACAAATTACAGGACATTTAACCAATGATTTATAGAATTTTTTTAATTCATTAGATACTACAACAAAATAGTTTAATCCTTTTGTAGAATCTACTATCTTTTTTATATACTTTTTGTTGTTATCATGGTGATTGTGCTCCGTAGCTATTTTTATAGCATTTTTATTTCCATATTTACCCAACCATTTATTATGAATATCTCTTGTACTAATTATTACATGACTATCACAATTTTTTATATAATTAATCATTTTATATTTTTTTAAATATAAAATTTTTACACTCTTATATAGTTCTTTTATTAGAGTAATTAATTTTAATTTTTTTAAACTTTTTTCTATTTCTTTTTTATTTGGTTTTAAGTTATTAATTAAATACTTAACTTTAACCTTTTCATTCAATTTAAAAAAAGGCGTATCGAAGATCTTATATGTAGAAATTATTTCAATTTCATAATCATTACTCAAACTATTGGATAAATTAGTTATAAATTTTTCTATTCCACCATAACCTAAGTGTAGAGCTAATATTGTAATCTTCTTCATTTTACCACCCAATATAATTATACCATATTTACAAAAAAAAGAAAGTTTTTAACTTTCTTAATTTAATTTGTCTGCAAGTTCTTTAGCAGTTACCATAGAGTCTTCCATACTATTATAAATCCAAGCTCCATATCTACCAATAGTATACACATTTTTATATTTTAATTCTTCTTTTAGATTATCTATTTTCTTATTAGTTCCTGTACTTATGTGTACATATGCAGGATCCATTACCACTGATACATAATCTACTAAATTCATATCAGAACTAATTATTCCTGATTCTTTTAAATTTTTTAAAGTTAAATTTAATTGTTCTTTTATCATATCTTCGGTAATTACATCATCTTTATTGTATCCTATTTCAATATACATGCTTAATTTATCAGTACCAAGAATGTTATTATAAAAACCAATTCTATAGTAATTAGAATCTTTTGATGGTATATATAACCAATGTTCTTCTTTACAAAGTGGTGAAGGTTTATCAAATCCTAAATTAAATACAAGAACTTTATTATATGACATTTCATTCAGTAAATCTTGATGTTCTTTAGTTAAAGTTAAAAAATTGTTTAACGGCATTGTATTTATTAAATATTCATATTCTATTATCTCCCCATTTGATAACTTTACTTGATTTTTATTAAAATTCAAATCTACAACACTAACATTTAATAAAACTTTTTCTTTGTCTAAATTTTTATACAGAATATCAATAAAACTACCTGCACCATTTTTAGGATATAAAAAACTATTATTATATGAATTTACTTTACTTTCTTTCATATTTTTAATTATTGCTTCTTTATCAGCGTATGGAAAAAATCTACCCATAGCATCAACGTCTAATTTAGTTAAATCAACTGCATATAATTTTTCATTATATGGTTTTAAAAATTTTTCTACAATTGATTTACCAAATTTCCCGTAAAGCATATCTAAGAAATTATCATAATTGTCTTTTTCTTCTTTATTAAATAAATCATATAAACAATCAATAAACTCTTCTTTTTCTAATTGGTGAATGTTAGTTTGAAAAGGAAAATCAACAAAATTTCCTTTATATAATATTTTTGTACATTTAGTATTATATATTATATCTTCTTCTGGCATTTGACTTAAAAATTTATTTTTAAATTCATCTGTTTTAAAATGAAAAAAATGTCCTGCATAATCCCAAACATAATCTTTTCTTTTAAATGTTCTGCAGTATCCTCCTACTTCGTTTTCTTTTTCTACAATCAAATAGTCTCCTTTTGCATAATTAGCAAATGTTAATCCAGATATACCAGCTCCTATTATTAAAAATTTTACTTTTTTCATAATTATTCTCCTTATTTAGAATATTTTTCAATTATCGCATCTACTATTCTTTTACTAGCAAGCCCATCTCCATATGGATTACTTGCTTTACTCATTTTTTCGTATTCAAAATTATCAGTCAATAATTTTTTTGTTTCTTCATAAATAATATTTTCATCTGTTCCTACTAATTTCAAAGTTCCAGCAGTTATTCCTTCTGGGCGTTCAGTAGTATCTCTTAAAACTAAAACAGGCTTCCCCAATGATGGAGCTTCTTCTTGTATTCCTCCACTATCAGTTAAAATTATATAAGATTTATTTTGAAAATTATGAAAATCAAACACTTCTAAAGGTTCAATCATTTTTACCTTATCACAATCTCCAAGTATCTCATTAGCAACCTCTCTAACTTTTGGATTCATATGAATAGGATATACTACTTTGACATCTGAAAATTCATCTACAATTCTTTTAATTGCTTTAAATATATTTCTCATAGGATTGCCTAAATTTTCTCTTCTATGAGCAGTCAAAAGCAATAATTTATCGTCACCAATCCAATCAAAAATTTCATTATTATATTCTTTATCAACAGTAGTTTTCATAGCATCAATAGCTGTATTTCCTGTTATATATATTTTATTTTCATCTAAATTTTGTTTTAATAAATTTTGTTTACTTATTTCTGTAGGAGCAAAAAACATATCTGTCATACAATCTACCATTTGTCTATTCATCTCTTCTGGAAATGGAGAATACTTATCATAAGTCCTTAAACCTGCTTCTACATGTCCAATATCTACTTGATTATAAAAAGCTGCAAGAGCTCCTGCAAATGTAGTTGTTGTATCACCATGTACTAATATAATATTAGGATTTTCTTTCTTTATAACATCCTCAAGACCTAACAAAACTCGTGAAGTAATTTCTGAAAGAGTTTGTCCCTGTTTCATTATATTTAAATCATAATGCGGTTTAATATTAAAAGTTTCTAAAACTTGATCTAACATTTGTCTATGTTGCGCGGTTACGCATACTATAGATTCAATTTCTTCTCTTTTTTCTAGTTCATTTACTAAAGGAGCCATTTTTATTGCTTCTGGTCGAGTTCCAAAAACAGTCATTACTTTAATTTTTTTCATTTTTTCCTCCAAATCGGTTTTCTACCATTTTGTCATATTCTTTTGCTACATTTTTGGCATCATATTTTTGTGTATTTTTCATTTTTATTTCTAATTTATCTTCTATAATCATTTTTAAATACATATAAATTTCGTCACTACTATATGAGCAAATCAAAGCTCCAACCTCTCTAAATACATCTGCACTAGCACCTTCAAACATAGTTACTCCTAACATTTTTGTTTTAGATCCTATATAATCTGCTACTTTAGCAGGAAAAAATATATTTTGTTGTACATATTTAGATAAATTTGCATCAAAAGATAATAACCAATCTGTATTCTTCATAATATTTAAGCTTTCAAAATAATCTACAGGTGCTTTAAATTTTACTATATCGCAAAGATAGTTATCAACTATATATAATTTATCATGATCTCCTAAATTACCATAAAATTCAACTTCAATTTTATCTTTAAGATTTTTAACAGTCTTATTTAATCTATCTATAGCTTCCAAAAATTTTTTAGGCGTTCTTATTTCATCTAAATGCCCTAGATAAGTAAATTTAATTTTATCATGTTTTTCTTTTTTATTTTTTGGATAAAAATCACTATCATATGAGTGAGGTAATATCACAACTTTATCCTGTATATTTCCATTATAAGAACTCAACATATGATTTTTCTGATATTCACTATTTAATATGATTACATCCGCCATGTTTAAAGTGGAATTTTGTAACTTTTCTTTTTCTTTTTCAGTATCAAATTTTCTTAAATATCTTTTGTGTCTAATTTGCCATATTGTATTTTTTATAATTCTTTTTGGAGATAAAAAATATTTTAACCCTACTTCTCCTGATAATACACCTTTTGCTTGGTGTGGAGATACTTGCTCATAATAATGTGAAAATGGATTATCTGATATTGGATCTCCAAATGAAGCAATCCATTTTATTTCTGGGAATTCTTGTTTTACTCTTAAAGCTATAACATGTGATTCTGGAGCCATAGATCTTGACATAATATAATCATATTTTTGATGGTTTTTTCTTATATACTCTACTCCTTCTTCAATCCATTCTTTTATATCAGATTTTGTTGAAAATATAGGAGTTATGTTTTCACTAACCAATTTATTTGCATTATCTCCATACGTCCATGATAAATTACCCTTTTGTGTAAAAACGTCATATTTATATCTTGAATTTTTTAATAATTTAAAAGTAACTAATCCTTCTGAAGAATTTATAGGTGGAAAATACCAACTAATAACCAAAGCTTTTCTCATTATTTATTTCCTCCCTTTCTTTTTGAAGTTTGTATCTCATAAAAATCAATTATACGTGAAAAAATATTATTTCCAAATTGAGAGAATAAGAAGTTTGTTCTTCTATTCCATCTGATATAAGAATATAAATTATTAGAATAGTTATAAAGATCTGGATTAACTTCCTTTAAATATTTATCAAATTTTCTTATTTCCTTCAATGCTTCTTTATTTGGAAGTTGAGATTTACAATATATTATATAATGAGTATTAACCATTTGAACTAATATATTAGATATAAAGTTCTTTTTATTAGAAGAAATTTCTTCACAATTCAAATAATTCACTAAGCGAGTTAAAACTTTTTCATGATCCTTACGTCTTTTTATTAATGAATTAATATTAACGCTTTGATCATTTCTACCTATAAAATATCTATATATATCATAATCTAAATAAATGAAATTTTCTATTTCTGGAAGTGGTAATATTATAAATTCCATATCAACATAAAATGTTTTTTCATCTAATAAAACATTTGCTTTTCTTAATTTTTCTGTTTTAAATGTAGTAGTTGCCATAAAAAAATAGTCATATTTAAATAAAGAAAAATCAAAATCGCTTAAATCATAAATTTTATTGTATTCTATTTCTGAATTATATTTGAATAATACAGTTTCTCCAGAATATATTAATTCCCTGGAATAATTAGTTAGTACAACATCTACATCTAATTTTGATAGCTCATTAAAATATTTTGAAAAATCATCTATATTTACCCAATCATCTGAATCTATAACTCTAAAATATTTTCCCTTAGCTTCTTTAAGACCAATGTTAATAGTTGAACCATGCCCACCATTTTCTTTATCTATAACTTTTATTGTGTTAGGATATTTTTGTTCAAATGAACGAGCAATACTTAAAGAATTATCTGTACTACCATCATTAACTATTAAAAGTTCTAATTTATCTAATATTTTTTCATCATAAACTAAACTTATTAAACATCTCTCCAAATATTTCTCTACATTATAAGTTGGGATCACTATCGTTAGTAATTTATCATTTTTTTTCATTATATATAACCTCCATCATGTTTTTATTACTTCATTTGTTCTTTATAATATTTATCACATATTTCTTTTGTTTTCCCTATTTCAATAATTTGCCCGTGCTCTAACCAAATAACTCTATCACATAAATCTCTAATAGAATCTAATGAATGTGATACATATAAAACAGTAGTTCCACCTTTAATCATACTCATCATTTTTTGTTTACTTTTTTCTTGAAATTTAAGATCTCCTACCGACAATATTTCATCTACAATAAGTATCTCAGGATCTACTACAGTTGCGATTGAAAAAGCAAGTTTTGCAACCATACCTGAAGAAAAATTACGTACTGGAGCATCTAAAAATCCCCTTAATTCCGAAAATTCTACTATTTCCTCAAACTTATCATCAATGAATTTTTTTGAATATCCAAGTATAGCTCCATTTAAATATATATTTTCTCTAGCTGTTAATTCATAATCAAAACCAGCACCTAATTCTATCATAGGAGATATAGCTCCGTTTACAACTACTTTTCCTTTAGTAGGTTTCATAACTCCGCTTACTACTTTAAGTAAAGTACTTTTTCCGGCACCGTTACTACCGATTATTCCTATTACTTCGCCTTGTTTTATATCAAAAGAAACATCATTAAGAGCCAAAAAATCTTTTTTATCTTTTTTTCTTTTACCACTCAACAAATCAATAAATTGTTGTTTAAAAGAAGACGCTTCTACTCCTAAATCAAATTTCATTGAAACATTATTTACGTGTATCATCAAACTACCTCCTATACATAATATATAAACTTATCTTGTTTTTTCTTAAATGCTATAGCTCCTATTAAAAGAGTACCTACACCTATTAAAGCTAATAATCCAAGTGTAGCTATAGATGGACTTTGTCCTGTTAATACTATACTTCTTGTTGCAGTTAAAAATTGATATAAAGGATTGAACTTAAATAAACCTTGTAAACTTTCTGGTAATATTTCTATACTATAAAATACTGGAGTCAAATAATTCCATATTGTGAGTATTATTCCATAAATATAAAACATATCTCTTAAAAATACTGATATACAAGAAAGTAATAAACCTATACCTATTGTAAACATAAAATAGCAAGCAAATATAAATGGTAATATCAAATATGTCCAATTTATAGGACAAGCATACTCACCTAATCCTACATGTGATAATAATATTATTGCAAACCATGGTATAAGTGTTAATAGAAAGTTAATTCCAACAAATAAACATTTTGCTACTGGAAATATATATTTAGGTATATAAACTTTATTAATTAACGGAAAGTTCATTACTACAGAAGACATTGCTAAATTCGATGCTTCACTAAAGTAATTAAACATAACAATACCTGTCATTAAATATACTAAATAGTTAATTCCTTCTACTTTAAATCTAAACATCTGTGAAAAAACTATTGCCATGACAGTCATCATTAAGATTGGATTTAATATGCTCCAAAGTACTCCTAATACACTTCTTTTGTATTTAACTTTAAAATCTCTCGAAATTAATTGGCTCATTAAAAACGAATATTTTTTAAAGTTAGCCAATATATTTTTTAAACTTCTTATCACTACTATCGTCTCCTTAATCATCTTTATTAATTATATCAAATATGGTAATTCTTTACAAGAAAATTCAAGAAATATGATATATTCTACAATAAAATTTTGTAAAGAATTTATTTTTTGATATTAATTGTTTAAAAAAGTTCATTTTATTAAAACATTCATTTGATTTATAATTAATAGTATTTTTTTCTATATATTCAAAAGCTTCATCTATAAATTTATATCCTAATTTTAAATTTTTTTGATATTTTTGCAACAAACAATAATCTGTTAATTTTAATATAACTAATGAATCTAGACTTTTTTTTATGTATTTCTTATCTTTAAAATAATATAATAATTCATCAAAAGAAATAAATATATCAAATATTCTTTCATCCATAGTTGTTGTTTCACTATTCGCATGATGAGTAAAAAAACACAATGATTCATTAACTTTACCTATTTTATTTGCCTTATCAAACAAAATTGATACTAATTTAAAATCTTCATATTTTATTCCCACAGGAAATTCTAAACCATTAAATAATTCTCTTTTAAATAATTTGTTACAAGGGCCTAAATTTATATCAATTGATAAATTAGGAGTATCTTTTAATGTAGTATTGTTAAATTGAATTAATTTATCTTCTCTTACAATATTATAATTAATAGAATCAACAGTATTATAATCACAAATTACAACATCTAAATTTTCGTCATGCATTTTTCTATACATTTTTTCAAGCATATCTTCTTTTACATAATCATCACTATCTACAAAACAAATTGTTTCTCCGATACTCTTTTCTAAACCATAATTTCTAGCTATTGATATACCCCTCTCTTTAGTTTTTAAATATTTAACTCTTTCATCTTTATAAGATTTTATTATAAGTGGGCTATCATCAGTTGAACCATTATCTATAAATAGAAATTCTGCATCTTTTAAAGTTTGACTTATCAAAGAATCTATACATTTTTTTATATATTTCGAAGAATTATAAACAGGTATTATAACACTTACTTTCATTTTATCACCTTTAAATATAAACTTAGATTAAATTTCATCAACATTTTTTTTAATTTTCTAATGAAAGTATCTGTTAATATATTATCAAATACTTTCATTTCTTTTAGCTTATTTATATAAATCTCATAATCCTTTTTATTTAAAGCTTTTGCTTTCAAAATAACTGAATTAGCTATAAACGATAAATACGTTTTGCTTGCTTTTTTTGATTCAATTAAATAAGAATAGTGCTCCAATATATCAAATGCTTTCTTACATTCTTTATTATAATTAGAATTGTTCATTATACTATTATCTCTTTGTATATAATTATATCCTACATACTCTATTGAAGTAACACTTTGTGATTCAATTATAATTCTAGGTATCAAGCCAAAATCTTCGTGATATAAACCTTCCTTAAAAATATAATTATTATTGATATAAAATTTTCTTTTTATAGCATATAAACAAGCAAGTTCTACATACTTATAAGAAGATATTTTATTGAAAGCAGATTCTCCATTTAAATTTTTAAATGGAGACTCTAAATACGCTTTTTCTTTATCTTCATAAACAATATTTACCTGATACCTAATAAGTTCAGGATCATTTTTCACTTTACTTAGGTTAAATAATAAGTCCTTATTTAAATAATCATCGCTATCTAAAAATAATATATATTCTCCTTGAGCATTTTTTACGCCAATATTTCTAGCAACGCTTAATCCCTTATTTTCTTGTTTTATATATTTTATATTGCCATATTTTTTTAAATAATCTTTTACTATTTTTTCTGAATTATCTTTCGAACCATCATTTACTAAAATAATTTCATAATCTTTAAGTGTTTGATTAATTACACTATCAATACATTTTTTCAAAAATTTTTCTGTATTATATATTGGAATAATGATACTATATTTTATCACTATATCACCTCATCAAATATTTTTTCTAAATTTCTCATTCTATTTGTATTTAACTTATTAAAATCTAATTTTTCTAATTTTAAATTATCATTAACAACAATATCTTTTATTTGTTTTATCATAGTTTTTTCATTTTTTGAAACAATATATCCAAATCTATTTGGTATTGATATTTCATCATCACTAACATCAATTGTAGTAATTATTTTTTTATTTAGTACTATTGATTCTGGATACACTAAAGGAAAACCTTCATAGTCACTTGTAAGTATAATATAATCAGCTATTTTCATATAAGGGTATGGATTTAATTTAAGCCCTAATAATTTAATATTTTTGTTTTTAATTAACTTCTCATATTTTTCTTTTTCTTCCCCGTCACCTATTATAAGAAGTTCAACATCTTTTAATTCATTAAATACATTTATTAAACGAGATACTTTTTTAGCTTCCTCTTCTAATCTACCAACAAATACAAAAGTTGTTTTATTGCTTTTAATATAATCTATTTTTTCATTAGATTTTTTTATTATTGCTTTATAATCAACTAAGTTATTTATAACGATACACTTATTTTTTAAATTTTTATAAACATTTATAAAATCATCTTTAGCTTCATTAGATACAAATATAATTTTTCTATATTTATTTATTTTTCTACTATTGAAGAAATATTTAAATTCTTCTATATCTTTATAAATTTGAGTATAATTACTATGAATAAATAAACTACAATTTTTACTAGCTAATTTAGAAAGTACATTTCCCGGATATGAATAAGTTGCATAACAAATACTTGCATCATAAGTCATATAATTATTAAAAACAAACTTTATTCTTTTTAATATATTAGAAATTTTTCTTACTAATATATTTTTATTACAAGAAGTATTATATTCTATTATATTTACACATACAGGAACTTCATTTAATAATTCTCCACTCTTTGTTTCTAACATTAAATCTACATCATATTTATTATAATCAATATTTTTTAGTAACGTAATTAGTGCTTTTTCAATGCCACCTATTCTTAAATCATTAGCACAAAACAATATTCTTTTTTTATAATTACCATCAAAATATATTTTATAAGTAGAAGCTATTATTATTGCAGCTATTATACTAACAGATGGGGATGTTAATACATGGCCAGAAAATCCGCTCATTAATATAATCAAAATAAGAGATATCAAGTAAATTCCTGTATCTTTTATATGCTTATTTTTAAACCATCTCTTTACTATATTAAATAACAATACTATAAATGGAAAGAAATATATAATAAATCCCATAATCCCATTCGCATAAAACACATCATAATAATCTATCTCAATTAACTTTTTATTAGTATCCACATTTTCATTTTCTCTAACAAACCCCACACCTATAAATTTTTCTATAATATTAGAATTATCATAACTTTGTTTTATATTTTCTAAGAAAGTTATTCTATCGCTATATATAAATCTATCTATATTATTTGTATCTGTTAAAAGTTCACCAACACTCTCTATACCTAAAAAATTAAGATGTATATTTATATTTTTATAGAAGTTTGTTTTAGGTATAAATATTATACTTACTAAACCAAATACAATAATAGCTGATAATAAAATTATTATTCTTTTTATTAAATTTATTTTTGATAAATATTTTAAGAAAAAATATAATAGACTTAAAAGCAAACAAATAATTGGAACTTTAGTACCAATAAACAAGCATAAAATTGATACAAAAACAAATAATATTAAACTCATAAATTTGTTTTTCAAGTTAAATATATAATCTAATACAAAAGGAATTAAAATTCCTATTATAGCACTTATATCACTAGCTGAATAAAATAAGCCACTACTACCTACTTTTCCTTCTAAATATGAATTAAATCCAATTCCAAATATAATAGGAATAACTATTAAAATCACATATATAAAGAATATTTTAACTAAAATATTCTTATCAATAATTTTGTCTTTTTCTTTAAAAAGACAAAACATAAATACTAAAGTTATTGGAAAATACCAAAACTTAAATAAATTTATTAAATTATAAATTAAATTATTAAAATTAACAGAAAATAAATTATATAGTGAAAATATAAGTATATAGACAATTACAAACAAAAAATATATTATTGATTTCTTTTTATTTCTAAAAACAAATATCATGGAATAAATAGCAAAAAGCATAAATAACATTTTTGTTATAATTCCTATACTAACAGTGCTTAAAAAAGAACGCGTTGTTATAGAAGTTATTAAATCAAAAATAGGTTGCAACAATATAAAGAGTGTTGTAATTTTAAATACATTTTTATTTATCCAATTATTTATTTTTTCCATTCTTTTTTTCACACCTTGCTTTTTTTGAAAATAATATATCTGTTTTAAATACAAATATCATAAGCGCTATCATCAATATTCCATATATAGTGTATCCAATTTGATGATCTACTAATAACCAAATTATTGATGCAGCTGAGAATAAGGCAGTTATTAAATATATAATTAATACCGTAGTTTTAACACTGCAATTTTTTCTAAGTAATTGATGGTGAAAATGACTCTTATCAGGAGTACCTATACTCTCACCTTTTAATTTTCTTCTTATTATCGCACAAATAGTATCCAGTATTGGTACTATTAATATACAAAGTGGAATTATAATAGATGAAGTTATAATGCTCTTAAAACCTAATAAAGTTATTACAGCTATTATAAATCCTAAAAACATAGATCCAGAATCTCCCATAAATATCTTCGCTGGGTTAAAATTGTGTACTAAGAAACCTAAAGTAGACCCAAACATAATAAAAGTTAAAATTACTGATAATCCAGTTCTTCCTTGACAATAAGCAATAATTCCTATAGTTAAAAAGAATATTGAACTAATTCCTCCTGCAAGGCCATCAAGTCCATCTATTAAATTCAAACAATTTATACATCCTAAAATAAACAAAATTGTTATCGGATAAGCCCATATCCCAAAATTTATATATATTCCAAAGAAACTAACATCTTTTAATAGTAATCCACCATAAAATACAACGATTAAAGCAGCTAATATTTGTCCTACTAACTTATGAGATGCTTTAAGAGGTTTTATATCATCAATTATTCCTGTTATAATTAATACAAAACTACCTATTAATATGGAATTCATAATTGTAGTATGTATCCCAAATATAATATATCCAAGTAAAAAACCAGCATATATTCCAAGACCACCTAATCTTGGCATTGGTTTGTTATGAACCTTTCTTTTGTCAGGGATATCTAAAGCCCCTACATGCTCTGCTATTTTTTTTACAATTGGTATTATTGCAGTAACAAATACAAATGGTATAAAAATCATTAAAAGTATTGTTGTTATGTTTATATCCTTCATTTTAATCACCTAGATTAATTATAACATATTTAAGATTATTTAGAAAGTTTTTACTTCTTATTTTGAGTATTTAGTCAATATTTGTCATCAAAACTTTATTTTTTTATAAAAATAAGTTATAATTATTATGGTGATGATATGAAAAACAATAAAATAGATTTGTCAGATATAAAAGATAATGATTTAGATAAAACTTCTTCATTTACAGATTTGATGTCAAGAAGTGAAAGAAGAAAAAGAAAAATGGAAAAAGATTCTTTTATAGAAAACAAAGTTAAAACTAACGATAATTTAAATGATATTGAAGAAATGATTAATGAAAAGAAAAAAAGTACTGCAGATTTAACTAAAGAACTTGAAAAAGCTAAAAAAGAATATAATAAAGATTATATTAATCAAGAAAAAAATGAAGAAGAAAACTTAGGTAAAACTCAAATATTAGAACTCACAAGACAAATGAAATTCAATTTTGAGGAAACTAAAGAAGAAAATAATATAAAAAAGAAAAATGGGATATCATTTTTAAATGTTATAGGTATTCTTAATTTATTATGTATAGGTTTTTATATATATTTATTAACATTTACAAATTACCAAGATAATCCAAATAACTACTTAATTACAGGTGGGATTATAGTTTTATTAGTTTTGTTATTTGGGCTTTCAGTTATATCAGGAAGAAAAGCAAGAAAAGTTTTTAATATTTTTAATTTTTTAACAATTTTAGCTTTTATTGCCTTTAATGTTTATCTATTATTATATTAAAAAAGCTTCATTAATTTGAAGCTTTTTTATTGTATTTATTTACCTCTATAAGCAAGAATAACATAGTTAAGAAACATACACAACTAAGTACAATTACCATTGTTAAATATTTATCTTTTTCTTCTGTTACTTTATCTAATAAAGTTGTATCATATCGTTGTATAGAATTTTCTTTTGTATCGTATAAATAATATCCTTCATATCCAGTTGATGTATTTGTTCCATAAACAAGATAATAATCATCTATACCTTCAAGTTTATAAGCAGTCACTTCTACATCATTTATTTTTATAGTTGCTTTTTTATATTTATTATCCTTAGTATCATGAATATATAAATTCATTAAATCAAAATTAAATTCTTTATATTCTGAATATATTCCTGTTTTAGTATCATAAGAAAATAGTTTAACATTTCCTTCTTCATCTTTTAAACCTACTAAAGTTACTTTTGTAACTTCATTATATATTGCAGGAATTTCAAAATCATTTATTTTTACAGTTGTTTCTTTATATCCTTCCTTAAGTTCAATTAATTCTTTTTTCTTTACTACTCTATAATTTTTATTATTTAAATTAACTTCTATAGGATCCTTCTCTTCCACACTTGCAGTAATTTTATATGTTCTTTCATTACCATTTTCAGCAGTAACTACTACTTCTAATGTATTAATTCCTTCACTAACATTAACTTCTCCTGTACCTTTAAGAGATGCTGATGTATCTTCTAAAGAAGCTATTATATTTACTAATTCTGTACCAGGTTCTAATTCAACTGTATATTCTAATGTTTCTTTATTAAATTCTGGGGTCAATGTATATCCATCTATACTCAAACCCTTTAAGTAATTATTTTTACTATAAACTGGATTTACATTTATTGACGGAGTTGATGTTTTCTTCACAACATTAATTGTAGTAGAACGACTACTCGTATATTCATTTCCCTCAGCATCAGATACATCTGCAGCTGTAATAGTAATAGTAGCTGTACCTGTTGATTTAGCAGTAAAATACATTGTTATTGTCTCATCCTCTAACCATTTAGAATCTGAACCAGCAAGTATACTTTCATCTGAAGAAGTAATATTAAATTTTCCTATAAGTCCTTTTGCATCTATCGTAACTGCTACATTTGAATTTACATATACAGAATTAGATGCATTAATACTAAATGCATTTATCCTAGTCATACAAGTAAATGTAAATAATATAAGTGTTATTAATAAATATTTTATTCTTTTCATATTGTACCCTTTCTATTGTGAAACAGTTCCAGTTCCCATTATATGATTTTTTATTTTTACATAATCTACTGCTTTTATTTTTCCATTTTTATCTACATCAGCAGCTTCTTTATATACACCAGACAATGTTGCAGTTTCCATTATGTGATTTTTTATTTTTACATAATCTACTGCTTTTATTTTTCCATCACCATTTACATCACCATATATTACTATTTCATATGTTCTTATTTCTTCTCCAACAGTAATAATAACCTTATCTCCAGTTGATACTATACCACTATTTTTTTCTTTATCACTACTATTTTTAAGTTCTACTTTAGCAGTACTATTAGCGCTTAATATTTTTTCTTTTATAATACTAATATCACTATCAACAGCTAAACCTGTAATATATTTATCTCCATTTTTTATACCTGCGTTATTTAAAGTTGTTACTACATCAATTGGCTCTTCTGTTTTTTCTCCTGTAAGTGTTATTTTTATTTTATATTTTTTTACAGTTCCATTTTCAGCTGTTACCTTTATAGTCTTAGTTGTATTTTTAGTTATTTTAAATGTTCCAGTACCACTTACTTTTGCTGTACTACTTATAGGGGTTGCCGATATTTTTAGTGTAGGATTATTTACATCCAAATTATAGTTATATGTTGTTGTTTCACCATCAAAACCTGAAATTTTATTACCATTTAATGTAATACTTGACAAATAGTTATTAGGCCATCCACCTGTTGTTGGAAGCTTAGTTTCATCGGGCATATCATCATAAACTGGAATATAAAATGTATAACTCAAGTCTAACATACTATTAGCATAATATGATCTATATGTAGTTGTTGCTTCACTAGATGGTGCCTTTATATTTTGCATATATTGGTGCTCATAATTAGCATATTCAGGAGTTTTTTTATTAGCAATCAAGTAATTATATACAACATTATATTTCTTGAAATAGCTTGTATCCTGACCTGCGGATAAATACATATCATAAATCCATTTAGCTCCTCCTACTATAGCATTGTATTCAGAATTCCATGGTCTTAAAGTTGATTCATCAGTATTAGCTGCAAAATCTAATCCTCTATAAACAGGATCAGCTCCTCCACTAGCACCTATGTTATAAAAATTATACATTTTGTTATATGTTCCTGATATTGCAGTTCCAGCAGTAGAACCATTACCTACCTCTTCTTTAGAAAGAGATGCTAAATAAATTGGATTAACACCACTTAATTCTGCAGCTTCTAAAAAATAATCAGTAAACTTTAATAAATAATCGCCCTCAAATATTGTATTTATGCTATTTTTTAATTTAGTTTTATCTACATTAGAATTATAAGATAATGTTTCAAATTGAAATATATACATATCTGATAAGAAATTTCTAGGATCTAAATAATAAGCAATAGTATCATAATTAGCTAAGTACCAAGGGTCTGAATCTGTTGTGTCATCATAGGCTATGTATGTATCATTTTTATAATCAAATGAACTTTCACCATAATCTAAATATGCGTAATTATTAGACATACTTCTTCTAAGTAAGCTTTTAGCACCATATGTTTGATTTGTTACTACATCACTAAATTTTAATTCTGTATCTACAGCTATAAAATTCCAATTAGGATGTGCCTCTTTTAATAAAGCTAAATCAGCCCAATAACTTTCTGGGAAACCAGCATCTTTAAATTCTTGTTTTAATTCATCAGATACTTCAATTTCACTTCTTAAGTTTGCATTACAATAATATCCATAATATGTCGTTGACTTACTAGCAAAGAAAAAACTTGTCCATACATAATAATCACTACAAACTGATTTATCATTAGATTCTATATTAGCATGTTTTCCATCTTCTAATACAGTAACTTCATCACCTGTATCAAGCCAAACAACACCAGGAACATACCAAGATAAATCTTGATTATAATAACAATATCCTGTAGATCCACCATATTTGTTACAACTGGCACCACTAGGATTAAATACAGTAGCAGTATATTTTGCACTTACATTATTTATAAATAAAAATGATGATACAAAGAAAATGAATATAAATAAACATTTATAAATATTTTTCATTGTACCACCTCTACCTTCATATTACATTATACCAAAAAAGGGCGAACTTGTACACCCCACTAAACATATTTCCAAAACTTTACATTTCATAAATTTTAATTTTTTTACTACCATATTTTTTATCTTTTATTAAAGTTAATTTATAATTTATAATTTATATTTTTTAATTATAGAAATTTACTAAAAACTACTTCAGACGCATATCTTCTTTTATTTTTGAAGTTGATATACCTTCTGTCCTATCTAAGTATATTACTTCACAATATTTTTTTAAATATTCAAATTGTTCAGATCCGGCCCAATCACTTCCCATGACAATAACATCTACTTTATATTTTTTAATGTCTAAAACTTTCTGATTCCATTTTTTTTCTGGTATAACCAAATCTACATATTTTATAGATTCTATCATTTTTTTTCTTGTTTCATAATCATAATATGATTTTTTCCCTTTAATTTTATTAAATTCATCTGTAGATACAGCTACTATCAAATAATCACCCAAAGATTTAGCGCGTTGCAATAACCTTATATGACCATAATGTAATAAATCAAATGTTCCATACGTTAATATTCTTTTCATCATTTTCTCCTACTATTTTATTATATCTGATAGATTTTAATTTTTTTACTACCATATTTTTTATCTTTTATTAAAGTTAATTTCTCATTTTTTATTTCTTCATCTTCATATTCACAAACTATAATTCCATCTTCATTTAATAAATCATATTTAACTATTTTTTCTAGACAATCTGTAATTAAATTTAATTTATATGGAGGATCTAAAAATATTATATCAAACTTAATATTACTATTTTTTAATAGTTCTAAAGCATTTTTGTAATCACTTTTCATAATATGTATTTTTTCATTCATATCTTTAGTATTCTTTTTTATTATATTTATAAGCTCTATATTATTATCAACAAAATATGCTTCTATAGAACCATTACTTAAAGCTTCTATTCCTAAAGAACCACTACCCGCAAAAAGGTCTAATACAACACTTCCTTTTATTTTATTTTGTATTATACCAAACAATGATTCCTTAACTCTATCCATAGTAGGTCTAGTGCCATCTATATCAAATCCTATTAAATTCTTTCCTTTATATTTACCACTTATAACTCTCAATTTAATCACCAATATAATTTTATCATGAATTTAAAGATGAAACAATAGCACTTACCATTTCAAAAGTAGATAACATTTTATTTATTTTATCACTAGGTCTTAATTTGTAATTAGTTTTAACTTCCTCAACAAATTCATTAAACATACTAGGATCTCTATTTAAAATCTTATACCAATAAGAATTTTCATGAAGATATTTTATATATAAAGGATTACTTTTTAATTTAAATTGAACATCTAAAGTCATTAGTCCTCAAAATGTTTGTACAAAGGTCTTGGCTTATAGGTTTGTTTTTGATTAGTAGATGTTGTATTATCTTTTTTAGATAAATCTTGAACCACTCCAAGCACTCTTTGAACACTCCCAATACTTTCTTGAATGCCATCCAAATCTACATTTTTAAACCAATTAACAACTTCACTTAAAGTAAGCCCTGCTATACCAGCTTTAGCTACTTTTTCTGTTTTTGTGGTCTTTTCCTCTACTTGAGGTGTAGTTATATAATCCTTCCATATATTTTCGTCTTCACCATATAAATCATACATTTCATAAAATTTTTGCCAGGTCATCTCATTATTTTTTACATAACTAATAAGTTTGGGATTCTTTTGAACAAATGATTTAAATTCTTCCTTTTTCATATACTCACCTATTTAAGTTTATGCTTTAAATTTTAGATTTTTCTATTATTTTTTCTAAATATTCATTGTCCTCTATTTTATTTATTCCAAAACATTTCTTACCTAAACCTTTTAAACTAGTTGAAAATCTCCAGATGATATAAAGTATTATCAGCAATTATAAAGCGATTATGAAATATATTTCAATATTTTATTTTTAAATTAGAATATCGTTGATTAAATCTGTTTATATCTAATTTAGTTAAGTAATGACTACTAATTACTAAATCTACGCTTACATTTTCTTTTTTATATATAAGCATATCTAATATACTTTTATCTATATAATTATCTATTATAATTATTCTATTATTAGCTTTTTTTATTAATTCAATTATCAAACTATATGAATCATAGATTTTTCCGTTAAAGAATATCTTTTGTTTCTCTACTCTTTTAGGTTCCAATCTATCAAATAATTCATCTATTTTATCTTTGCACTCAATCATTTCATACTCAACTGTAGTTAACCTTCTAAATATAGCTTTATTTTCATTTATAAATTTTATCATTGCTACAAAAGTTCTCAATATTTTTACACTAACGCTAGCTGCATTTTCTGTTCTTAGTACAGTAGCTAACATTGCAACTCCTTCTTCCGTAAATACTTGAGGATTATATTTTGAATACTGATTTTGTTTTAATTCTAAGGTTCTAAAATGGAACCTTAGAAATTTTACTTCTTCTTCTATTAATTGAAAATAAAAATCATCTGGAAATTTTTCTATATTTCTTTTAACTGCTTTAATAATATCCTTTGTTCCGTTTTTGCATCCATATAATATAACTAAATCAGAATCCAACATTACTTGTTTTCCTCATATTTCATAAATTAAATTTTCTATTTTTATTTCTTTTTTAATTATTACAGCGTTCATTGCATTCCTCCCTACTAATATTATATTGTAAAACTTTTTGATTTCCTTTTTTTATACAGAAAAAAGTAGAAAAAATTATTTTTTTCTACTTTTCATTTGCTATTCAAAACTTTTTATTACAGCTTCACTATATAGTTTTACACCTAAAGTACTATTTGGATGAATAAAATCAACCATGTATAATGAAGTATCTTTATCTTCTAAAAATTCTCTAATATATATATTTGGATTAACAAAATAGTAGTTATTTTCTTCAGCATATTCTTTTAATGCATCGCTATACTCATCTAACATATTGTTTTTTGCTTCCTCATTTAATTTTGATACTGTATCATTCGATAAAGAAAACCATGGACTTATTAAAATTATTTTAGCTGATTTATTTGATTTTTTTATTAATTTAATTATTTTGGTAATATTTTTTATGTATTCTTCTTTAGTCATAGAGCAAGTTTCTTTGTTACGATACCTAACATCATTAGTACCAAGTGCAATAAAATATAAATCGCTATCAGAATTTAATATCTGTTCTTTGTAATCCGAATATATTAATTTAGTTGTATATCCACCTTTTGAAATATTAACTATAGTTTTATTATTAAAACTATTCATCAATGGTTCATACCAAGGATAATAATCATTTTTTGTTCCTTCTGTAATACTATCCCCAATAAATGCTACTTTTTTACTATCGTTTATTAATTTATACAATTCATTATCTTCATAATCATTTATCTCATCTAAAAACAAATAATCTTCAGTATAATAATTGTTATTTATAAAATAATATTTTTCTTTAACATGATCTACAGATATTTCTTTATTTATCATAACTTTAGTAATTAATTTTTGAACTTTTTCAACTCTAGTTAATTCGTAAACAGATAATTCTTCATTTAACTCTTTATTAGTTATAATATCATATATTGGAAGAGCTCTATAATAACCAGTTTTATATTCTTGAGTATACATTGGTACTATACTTGAACCAATCACTTCTTTTGTTTCTTTATCAATATGAATATTTACTAAAGCTGTTGCATCACCATCATTACCAACATAAGAGTTGGCAAAATTTCCAGGACAATTTACAACAATTGTTTCATTTATATACTCAATAGGTTGAACAGCATGAGCATGATCTGAAAGAATTATATCTGCTCCTAAATTAGAAAATATTTGATTCCATTTATCTTGAAAATCATTGGTAGTATGTTTAAATTGAGTTCCCATATGAGCAAAAACCATTATTAAATCTGCTCCTGTTTCTTTTGCTTCAACAAAATCATCTTTAATTTCTTGATATATTTCATCATAATAAGGGTTACTTGTATAAGGAATGTAAGAGGTAATATGAGAATTGGTTTCGTATAAAGAATTTATTTTATAACCATTAACTGAACTCAGATATGATAAGACAGCTACTTTTACGCCTTCTATTTCAACTACAATAACATCTTTCTCTTCTTTTTCCTCCTGATTACGATATGAACCTGTATTTGTAATTTCTAATTCATCTAACACATCAAGAGTCCTATAAGCCCCTTTAATACCAGTATCTAACAAATGATTATTAGCAGTTGTTACTAAATCAATTCCAGAATTTTTAATTGCTTCGGCAAATTCATCTGGATAATTAAGCATTAATTTTAAACCATCTCCGTAATTGCTTGTAGAATATGAAATTCTATCTCCTGCCATTGGACCTTCGAGTACACCTACAGCTAAATCTGCAGCTTTTAAATAAGTAGATGCATATTCAAACATATCGTTAAAATCATAACTATCAGTTTCTTCATTATATGCAGAAGTAACCTGATCTTTTAATAAAATTAAATCTCCTACATATGAAATTGTAAGTGAATCATCTAAATAATTTTTTAAATCTTCGTCTAACACCTTTATAGTTTCAGTAGTTGGATATATTGGTTCCTCATTAATTTTATTTACAATAGTTTTTAAAGGATTATATATTAGTACTAATATAGGAATTGCAAATATTGCAATTCTTAAAATATCGCTTACTCTATCCGTACCACTTACTATTCTTTCAGATATACTATTAAATAATTTAGATACGGAATTATTTATTTTTTCGCCTCCAAAAATAATTATAGTTATTACAGTAGCAATTAAAGAAAATAAAAGATATATAATACTATAATCATTTACCGGAAAAACACAAACAAATAAAATTGTTATAAAACGATGGAATAAATAAATTAATAATGAATTTCTACCTATTTTTGTTAATATCGGTATTTTTTTATTTGGAACTATTAAAAATGAAATTCCTATCATTATTGCAGATATCACAAATATGATTATTCTGTAAATAATATCTTGTGGATTTTTATATGAACCCATTAAAAGCATTTTTTCTGTTATTGTATTATTTCTTATATATAATATTAACAATATAGAAAAACTTACTAACAAACAAAATCCTAATAAATAATGTTTGTAGTTTCTCTTTTTTAGGAACGACTCAACTTTTTCTTTAGAAAATTTATATCCTATTAAGAAAAACGGAAAAAATGCGATTGTTCTTCTTATAGAAAGAATATTACCAAATGATGACCAATAACCAATAAGTAAAGATAAAATAATTGATATTGGTATTATTCCTTTTACTTTTGATACTTTCTTTATACACAATCTCCAACAAATGAGTGATAATATATACCAATACGAATTATATGGATTTAAAATGCTAATACTCGTTCCTTTTAGAAAATATAAGAAGAACATCATAGCAGTATTAAAAAATAAATAATAAAGCAAAAGTTTTATTAATGATTTAGAACTATCAGAATTTTCTGATTTACTAAAATAACCTGATGCAAATATAAAAGCCGGCATATGAAAAGTATAAATAAAAACTACAATATCATTTACCAAACTTCCTATGTTATTAGATGAATAAGAATAAAGAAAATGACTGAATACTACTAAAAATATTAATATTCCTTTATAATTATCCCAAAATAAATTACGTTTTTTCATAGTACCTCCCATTCAATTTATATATAATAAGAAAGTAATGTCTAGACATTACTTATATTTTAATTCTTCCCATCTTGGTTTCAAACCGCCATTACAAACTTGAATTCCTTTGAAAGAATAATTCCAATTTATTTCAACAATAACTGGACCAGTTTCAGTTATTGCTATATCCCAACCTATTGTAGCGAATCCAAAAATAATTGGGTGTAAATTTTTAATTAATTCAACGGTTTCTTTCCAATATGGGATTTGATAATTGTTATATACTAGACCAGTTACTGGATGACTAGTAGTTCTTGGCTTATTGTAAAAATATCCATATTTATCTAATTTACCAGTATTCGTATTGATTGCTATAAATGTTCCTCCTGCATCAGCATTATCAACCACTTGCCCCTTTTTAGCTCCTACCCTTATCATAGCAGCTAAAATATGAGTTTTTTCATTCCATCTAGTAGATATAATTCTTAAAGTATTAACTGTTTCATCATTTATTTTATTTATATCCGCATGTTGTTTTAAAAACTCTTGAACAAGAAAAGGTTTTTGTATACTACTTTTTATTAAATCTGAAAGAGTAACTTCTTTATTACTTAATTTAATACTGTTACCTTTTTTAGTAAGAGCCACTATCATATCTCCATGCGAACCTACTGTAGGTTTGCAAATATATTTTCCATCTGGTAAATTTTTGAATGCAACTCTTGTATTTGAATATTTTTCATAAGGAGCAATAACTTTATTGCCTGAAAATGTAAATACAGTATTAGGAATATTATTTGGAAACATACTTCCTACATATGAATAAAATACACTTTTGTCGTCTGCAATAATTGAATATCTGTCATTAACATTCGCTTTTCTAACTTTTACTAATGGGTGCTTTTTATGATGAACCATAGCCCTGTCTTTTTTTACATAGCCAAAATCCAAATAATCATCCATACTTCTAAAATTTTTTATATCTAATCCAAATCTATTATAAAAAAGATTTACTCTATGATATTTAAAATACCATTTAAAATTATCAAATAGTCTTGTTAAATATTTTTTTCTTTTCATTTCAGGATAAAAAGTCTTTTCACTAGATACCATGAAACACCTAAAAATATTAAATAAAAAACTTCCTCTTAATGATTTTCTTACCTTGCTTGGTAATGTTCTTTGATAAACTTCTTTTATATGATCATATCTCATTTGATCTTCATCTGAATATACAAAACTTGCCATACTAATTCTTCTTTCTATTTCTCCGTATTATTTCAATGCGATAATATTTTATCATTTTTGTTTAATTATTTCAATACCTATATTTTATAAGTATTTATCTATCATAGTAGATTTTAGACCTTTGTTTTGCATAGATTTAGCTAATTGAACAACATAATAGGCTCCAGTGTTTCCTTCAATTAAATCTATACCATTTTCAGTAATAGCAAAATCCCAGCCAATTAATTTAGAACCTTCCACTACAAAAGCAATTTCATTACATAATTTAACTATTTGATCCCAATTAGGTATATGAAAACCTTTAATTTTTTTATTAGTCATAGGACTTCTTTTATGAATATTATTATTCACATCAATCGCATGAGTATCTACAATTCCAGTTTTAACATCAACATTAGCAGCTACCCCATTAGCATGAAAATTATCAACAACATCACCATTTCCAATTCTAAATAAAGAACTTACTAATTCACATTTACCATTATGTACTATTGTTGTTACTCTCACTGTATTAACAGAGGTTGGACAAAATTCTAACATTTCCTTGCTTTGAACAATATACTGTTCAATAATGGCTTTACCAATAGACATTATAAATTCATAAGTTTTCTTATCATTTTTTTCACTTATATTACATTCAAAACATTTTATTCCTACCCCGCAAGTAGAAGATAAAGGCTTAACGATTATTTTTTTCAATCCTTTAATTTCCTTTTTAAATGCTTCGAATGTTAAATTATCATTTGTAAACCAACGACGCTTAATGTAATCTTTAAAAACTTTGTTGAAATTTGATTTTATATCAAAATTATCACGAGTTGAATAATATTCATTGTATTTATTTCTAAGTCTGTCAAAGTTTTTTAAAGTTACATAAGATGCCTGTTTTCTTGGACTTTTCTTGTAAAATTTAAAACCTAGATAATCTTCATAGCTACATTCTGATACTGATTTAGCTTTTCTTGTTTCAAATTCAACTTTTTCTATACTCCATTTAGTTTTTTCACATATTCGTTTTATATATTCTTTTGTATTTTTCCTTATTCTTTTCTTATCCGCTTTTAAGAAATTCGCAATTGATTCAATATTTTCTGATTTATAAGCGCCTTTAGAAACAAAATGCTTATAATCAATTCCTTTTTCCTTAGCTTCATCCATTTCTTTTTTTGCTTTTTCCATAGACCAACCAGTAACTTTTTGAGCTAATTCCAAATAAAATTCATCATTCATTTTTTCTATTTCTTTACATTTTCTTAAATATCCGAGATATTCATCAAATTTTTTTGAGCTTAATAAATATAAATTTCTATCAAAATAAGTTTTATCAGTTATACCATATTTGTTTACCAAAAATTTTCTAGCAACTATTTCTTCTTTTAATATTCCTGTTTTTAGTTTAATTAAATGTAATTCGCTATCTTGTTTTTCAATATAATCATTTATTTTATTATTTAAATCAACTATTTCTTCTTCAGATAATTCCCAGGCTCTATTTAAAAGGAATCGCTTATATTTCATGCCATTTTTTCTTGCAAATCTTAATTTTGTTTCTATAACTTCTTTTTCTAAACCACATTTTTTAATAATCATTTTTTTACTTTTACTCTTTTTTAATTTTTTCTTCATACTACACTTCCTCTACTTCTACTTAATTATACCATGCTCTTTGTAAAATTTACCCAACTTTTTATTTCTTTGTCCACCCCATATTTGAATAATATTCACTCCTGATGATGTATTAGCTTCAATCAATGATGTCCCACTATCTGTAACTAATATATCCCAAGCAACGAAATTAAAATAAGGGTATTTTTCCATCACTTTAGTATATGTTTCTTTGATTTTTTTCCAATTTGGAATTTTCACCCCTTTTATTATTTTATTTGAATCAGGATGTATGTCATATTTTTCATTAGTTTGAATCGTTCTAGCTTCACTAAGTTCTCCTGTTTCTAAATCTATCTTAGAAACAAATCCACCCTTTGAACCATTATCAACCGGTATAGAGGATTTTCTACCAATGCGCTGTACAGCATATAAGACTTCACATTTTTTTGTTTCTGCATTTCTAACTGTTATTAAACGTATTGTATTTGTTGTATATTCATAAATATCATCTAAATATTTTGCTTGTTTTATATAATCTGAAATAAACCAATTATCTTTTCTCTTTAATAAATTTATTATCTCAGATTCAGATATTACCATATTATTAATTTTTATTTCTTTAGTATTATATTCTATTTTATATATATCCGAACCCTTTCCTTTACTTATAGGTTTCATAATAAAAGATTGTTTATTTTTTAATAACTTTATTATATCTTTATATGTCTTTATATTCCCGCTTGAATATATTTTTTTACCTTTTTTAAAACAATATACTTTTGGAATATCTAAATCATTTTTAAACAAATCAGAGCAAACTACCTTGTTGTTAAGCAAAAAACTATAATTACCATTTATATATCTAGATTTATACCAATCAAATTCTGATAAATAATTTTTTTTGTTTTTATGATTTAAATTATATATAACAATTTGATCGGCCATAAAACCGCCAAATATTGCATAATATATTCTTTTGAATATATTAACCTTGAAATGAGATTTTGCAAACAAAATATTAACTATCCAAATTACAGATAACTTAATAAACTTAGTAAATCCATCATAAATATTTTTTAATTTATTCATTTATTTCTACCTCATCTTATCTATTATAAATTCTACTATCTTGTTTGTTGCATCTTCAAAATTTTTAGGTAAATACTTCTTTTTATAAGTTTTAAAACTTTCAATGTCATATTCACCACTTTGTAAATTTTTTACTAATTTTTTACCATCTTTAAAGGTAAGTTTTGGAAATTCTTTAAATGTATCCAAATTCAATCCATTACTTTTTATATAATCTTCATAATCATATAAATAATAATATGTTTTTTTATTTATAGCTGCAGCTTCAACTGCCAATGAAGAATAATCTGTAATAAAATAATCACAAATAGTTAATAATTCATAAATGTTAATTTTTAATTTTGAACTTGTATATATATTTGGATTATCAATATTTAATTGATGTTTTGGATGTGAAGTAATTATTAAAATATATTTATCATAATCTATATTTTTTATCAAATCTTCAGTACTACTTTTTTTACTTACTCTAAATGTTGGCGAATATAATATTACTTGTTTAGTTTTTAATTCCGGATATCTTCTATATATTTTCTTTTGAATTTCTTTTAAGTTGTTATGTATATATGCAGCTCTGGGTAATCCAATATTCCATAATTTATCTTCACTTATATTAAAGGACTCTGTATATGCATGATTCCAAGCTTTAGCACCCGCTACTACAATATCATAATTTTTATGCATATCAAGAAGTAAAGCCATTTTTTTGCTCCTACCATCTGGTTTATCAAGAGTTTGATATCCAGATTGTTTTATTTTACCCATAGCATGCCATATTTGTATTATAGTTAAACTTTTTTTATGTTTTAAAATACTGACAGGTAAAGAATATGAATCTATTACACATACCTTTGAAGTAGCTAAATGATACATGCTACTTAAAATATTGGTTACAAAACTAAATTTTAAACCTTTTGTGCTTTCTACTCTTTGACAAATTGTAACTATTTTATAATTTTCTTCTTCTAAACCTTCAATAATCAATCTGAAATCTAAAGGCACTCTATTAGATTGTCTAGATAAAAACAACACTTTATTTTGTGTTTTATTTAGTTTCATAAATAAATAAATAAATTTTAAAAATAATTTTCCTATTTTAATGATTAATGTCATACTTCTCTCTCATTTCTGGATCTTTGTTTAAATATTCTCTTATTTTTGTTGATGAATAAGGTAAAGTTTTAGGTGTTTTATCTAAATAAATTACTTCACAATATTCTTTAAGGTAATCATATTTACCTTGCCAATCAGAAAAACTTACTAAAATATCTATATTATACTTTAATATATCATCTTTTTTTTGTTCGAAACTTTTTTGTTCGAATGTCTCATCTACATATTTTATAGATTGTACCATTTCTTTTCTTATTTCATACGGATAAAAAGCTCTTTTATTCTTTTTGTTTTCATTAAAATCATCACTACTTACACCCACGATTAAATAATCTCCCATTTCTTTTGCACGCCTTAAATAATCTAGGTGGCCGTAGTGTAAAATATCAAAAGTTCCATAAGTTAGTACTCTTTTCATTTTATACCACTTCTCCCATTTCTGCTTTATATTTAGAAATAATTTCTTTAGGATTTCCTTTATCAACAACTACACCCTCATTTATCCATAGTACTTCATCACACAATTCTTGTACAGTTGCTAAACTATGTGAAACTATAATAACTGTTCTTTTATCAGAAGATATAAGTTCTTTCATTTTGTTATAACTTTTTGTTTTAAATTTAACATCTCCTACAGATAGCACTTCATCTATCAGCATAATATCTGTTTCTAAAATAGCAGTAATTGCAAAAGCTAATTTAGAATACATTCCTGAAGAATAAGTTTTAACAGGTTTATCTATAAATTTACCAATATCAGCAAACTCAACTATTTCTTTTTCTTTTTCTGATATTTGTTTTTCAGAAAAACCTAATAACATTCCAGATAAATATATGTTTTCTCTACCAGTCAATTTTTTATTAAATCCAACACCTATTGATAATAAAGAGATGCTATTACCATGAAGATTTATTGAACCTTTATCCGGAGAAAATATTCCAGCTACAGCACGCAATAAAGTACTTTTTCCAGCACCATTTTGCCCAATTATGCCTAATATTTTACCTTCTTCAATTTCAAAACTAATACCTTTTAAAGCTTTATGTATTTCTACTTTGTCTCTAAATTTCATAAATGATTCTTTTATAGAAGTTTTTTTCAAGCCTTTATAATATATGTGCAAATTTTTTACAGTAACAGCTATTTTCTTCTTTGAAGTTGTCTTTGTATTTTCCTTCTTTTTCATTATATCACCTTCGCATAAGTATTTTCATTTTTATGGATAATTCTAACTCCAATCATACATAGTATTATTCCTATTATTAACCAAAATAATAATCCTTCAATGCTTACCATTTTACCTTCTAACATACATTTTCTAGCTTCATCCATAAGAAAGGCAGCCGGATTCAATCGTAATAAGAAAAAGCCTATAGCGCCACCTATTTTAGTTCTAAGGTTATAAAATACTCCCGATACATAAAATAGCATTCTAAGACCTATATGAGTAAAATTTAATAAATCACTAAACTTAACACCATAGTTCATAAGTATCATTCCTATCCCAAAAGATAGAATATATAGAACTATTAACACTGGAATAATTAATAATATATGCCATGTTATTGTTACACCTTGAATAAGCATTAAAACGAATACTATTAAAAATGAAATACCAAACTTAAATAAAAACGTAAATGACTTTGATAGTAATAATATATATTTTGGTATATATACCTTGGTAACCAAATCCCTGTTTCCAGCTATAAGTCTAACACTTCCTGTAATCATTCTGTTAAAAAATTGCCATACAGTAAGACCTATATATATAAATGAAGCATAATAAGGTTCATTATGTTTAAATATATATCCAAATACAAACACATATATAAGCATAAAACATAATGGTTCAATTATCCACCATAACCAATTTAGATAAGAATCTGAAACTTCACTTTTTAATTCAGCTTTAGCTGCTCTAATCGCATATCTATAATATTTTTTTATATTACCGAAAAATTTCTTCATATAACCACCATAACCATTATATCATATATTTCTTTAATAAAGAAATAAAATGTCGAATATTTGCCTTAAAAATTAGTTTATTGACAAAAAAAATAGAATTATCCCTCAGTACAATATGGATATTCTATTTTTACAATTTTTACCTTTTTTAAAATATTTAAATCTTTGATTGTGCCTTTTGTTTTTACCAATAAATAATTACCTGTATGACCTATAATATATCCTTCTTTGTATATTTCAGGTAAAAATTCTACTTCTTTATTTATAAAATTATTAAAATATTCTATTTCTAATTTTTTACTTATTTCAAGTAATTCTTTTACTCTATTTTTCTTTGTTACATCATCTATGTGATTAGGTAATTCTTCTGCTTTAGTGCCTTTTCTTAAAGAAAAAGGAAATACATGTATTTTAGAAAATTTTATTTTATTTATAGTATCTATTGTTTCATTAAAAAGTTCTTGTGTTTCGCCCGGAAATCCCACTATTAAATCTGTAGTTATAGATATATTTGGTCTAATATTTCTTATTTTCTCTATTTGCTCTATAAAATATTCTTTATCGTATTTTCTATTCATTAATCTTAATATTTCATCACTACCTGATTGAATTGGTATATGCATATGATCTACTAATATTTTACTACTTTTTAATACATCAAGGAATTCATCATCAAGCTCTGTTATCTCTATACTAGATATTCTAAGTCTTTTTAGTCCATCTATTTTTTCTATTTCTCTTAGTAATTTAGAAAAACTATAATCATTTAAATCTGCACCATAATGTCCAGTATGTATTCCAGTTAATACTATTTCCTTATGTCCATCATTAATTAAATTTTTAATTTCATCAATAACTATTTTAGGCTCTTTACTTCTAACCTTTCCTCTAGCAAACGGAATAATACAGTAACTGCAATAATTTTCACAGCCATCTTCTATTTTTACATACGCTCTAGTTTTATTAAAATTATTTAAACACATGTCTTCAAACTTTTTGGACATTATATCCTCAATTTTTATTATAGGTTTATTAGTTTTTTTAAATTCTTCTATATATTCAACTATCTTGCTTTTACCACTATTACCAAGTATTATAGAAACATTTAAATTTTCAAGTAATTCATAATTTACTTGAGTCATACACCCTACAGCTACTATAATAGCCTCCTTATGATTTTTTAATACTTTTCTTATTGTTTTTAATGATTTATTATCACTTGTATTAGTTACAGTACAAGTATTAATTATATATATATCTGCATCTTCTTCATTTGATTCTATATATCCACTATTTATTAATTTATCTTTCATTACATTACTTTCATAAGTATTAACTTTACATCCCAATGTATATATATAAAACTTCATAAAATCACTTCCAAAAAGATTATACCAAAAGAAAAAGAAAAAAGATAGTTTCCTATCTTATAAATTTCTTCTAAATTCCTTTAATGCATTCAAGAAATCTTCTTGTTTTTTTATTTCTTCAGTTAATTCGTTATAATCTTTTGTATTCATTATATCTAAAATATTTTCTGACTTCTTCACTTTAGGATATTCTAAGTTAGTTTCCATAACTCCATATATAGGAGATATAAACTCACTCTTTTTAAATTTCTTAGGTTCTTCTTTAATAGAATTTACAGAAATATTTTCAATAGCTTCTTTTACCATTTCTGGAGTTACAGATGTTTCTTCATCACTTTCTATTACTGTAACAGGTTCATTTTCTACTTCTAAACTTAAACTTTCAACAAAATTAGTTTCAGATTCCTCATCATCTATTACTTCAATTTTTCCTGACTTAACATTATCAACTAATTCTTGATAACTAATAATTGCTTTTTCTTCTTGTTCTTCTTCAAATTTTTTTACTACATCTTCTGGTTTAACTTCTAACTCTTCTTGCATTTTCTTTATTATATCTTCAAGTCCATTTGAAACTTCTGATTCTTCTATTTTTTCAAGTTCTGCCTCAACTTTTTCAGCTTCTACATAATCATTTTTAATTTGTCTTCTTTTTCTTTGATTTGTAGCAACTATTAAAAGTATTGTAATTAAGATAAGTAATCCAATTATAATGCATATATATAAATATATGTTTGACATAAGAAAATTGTAAATTGCATTCATTATAATCACTCCGTACTATTTTGAGGGCACCAACCCTACTACATATTTATTCTATCATATATAAATCTTTTTTTCAAAAGGTTTTAAGTATAAAAATATATATTTTTTAAGTTTTTTTATTAAAATTGTTTTAAGCCTTTATTTCCAACAAAAAATCATTTACACTCACTATACAATTACTTGATAGTAACTCCTTTTATTTTACCTTTATCAATCAAGTTTTGAGCATTTTCTTTAGTAATAACTTCTTTATCTATCATAATATTTAAAGCTTTTTGATTAAATTCTTTAACATTATCTGTATTTTCATATTCTTCTTTTAACTCTACTACCTCGTTAAATACAGCTAATGTATCATCACATATACTTCCAAGTATTGGAGTCTTATCTAATATAGTATTTCCTAGTTTAGAATCTTTTATAATACTTAAATTAATTGTTGGTAAACTTAATATATACATTAATATAAACACATATATTAATGTTTTAATTCCTCCTACAATACCTCCTAATATTTTAGATGGTATTCCAAGTATTATTGTAGCTTTTAATACTTTTTCAAATAATTTTGTAAAGCTTACTAATATTTTAAATAATATACTGAGTACAAAAAATACTACAAAGAAAGCAATTACTTCATATAATAATATATTTAATACTGTTATATCCTTAAATATTCCACCAAAATTAAAGAATGGTAAATTATTATATAAGAATACACTTATTGGATTTTTTAACATAAATGAAAGTATTAGTATTACAAAAATTCCAAGGAGTGATACTAATTCACGTGTAAAACCTCTTTTAAATCCTAGTAATATCCCAAACCCCAAAAGCACTAATATAACTATATCTACTATATTCATTCTATCACCTATTACAATTATATTATAAAAATATAGAAAAAGAAAGTAATTTGTAAAAAAATGTGATATAATTTGTGTAGGTGATGTTATGCAAAAAAATAATGTTATTTCATTTGTAGCAAGTGATAAAACGCAAAAAATGATGAGTGAAGAATTAAATTGGTGTATGAGAGATAAAACTCCACAATACGCTAAATGGCAAGCAAAAGATGGAGATACAGTTATTACTCTTTATGAATCTGGTAAGGTTGTTTTTCAAGGTAAAGATGCAGACTTAGCTAGTGACTTTTGGATTACTACAGAAAAAATTAATAGTGGTAAGGTAGATGTTAAAAATTCTGGGGATAAAAAAGAAACTAAGAAAGAAAAAAAAGAATACGTTAATCCTAGAATATATAATTCATCTAGTATAGGTTCTGATGAAGTTGGTACTGGAGATTATTTTGGGCCTATCGTTGTTACTGCTGCATATGTATCTAAAGATAACATTGAATTTTTAGAAAATATTGGAGTTAAAGATTCTAAAAAACTTAATGACGATCAAATACTTGAAATTGTTCCTAAATTTATTAAACAAATACCATATGAATCAATGATTTTAACTAATAAAGAATATAATGATAGCTACTCTATCGATCTTAATATGAATAAAATAAAAGCTCTTCTTCATAATAAAGTACTTTATAAATTAAGTAATCAAATTAAAGATTACGAATACATCATTGTAGATCAGTTTGCTGAAAGTTATGTTTATTTTAATTATTTAAAGCAAAGTTCAAATGTAGTTAGAAATATTACATTTTTTACAAAAGGAGAAGATAAACATTTATCAGTAGCATGTGCTTCTTTGATAAGTAGATATATATTTATAAATGAATTTAACAAGCTATCTAAATCATTAAATATTATATTACCTAAGGGTGCAAGCAACTTAGTAGATGAAGTTGGTAAAACTATTGTAAAAAAATATGGCTATGATAAATTAAAGGAAATAGCTAAATTAAATTTTAAAAATACAGAAAAAATAAAAGAGAGTTTAGATAAATAAATCTAAATTCTCTTTTTTATTAAAATTCTTTATATAACATTCCTTCGATTGCTCTCAAAAGATATGAGTAATCGTCAATATTTAGAATTCCGTCAGAATTTGTATCAGAATTATTAAAAACAAATTCATTAATCGTAATTAAAGCTGCTACATATTGACCAATCGTTTTAGCATCTTCAGTTTCTATCAATCCATTACCATCTACATCTCCAAGTATTCCTGTTTCATCAGAAGCAGCTGTAACTTTTCCTAATATAGAAGATAATTCATTGATATCGGTTACAGTTATTTTTCTATCACCATCTACATCACCTGAACTTGAATTTTGTAATATCTCATTTGAGAATAAATAACGAGATAAACTAATTACATCATCTTTATTTAATATTCCATCGTTATTTACATCACCAATTAGTTCTCCATATATATATTCTACTTCTACATCATTTATTTTACAATTAGCTAAATATACACTTCCATCACTATTTATATTTATTGTATCACATTCTACTTTATTTCCATCATAATCTACAGTTAACACCTGACTACCTGTTAATGTTTTACCTTCACTTGATTGAGTATAACTTCCCTTAGGTATTGCTTTTGATGGATTAACTAGCATATAATTAGCTACTGCATTTTCTACTGCTCTTCCATATAAATTTATACTTTGTTCATTTGTGCTTTTTCTAGAATCATCTATTATATTTAGTATTACTGGGGTTGCAATTAATGCAATGATTGCCAATATTACTATTACCGCTAATAATTCTATAAGCGTAAAACCTTTTTTCAGACAAATCCCTCCTTTTAACTTAAATCAGAAGTAGATACTGTAATTACTGGACGTATTCCAAATGTTTTTTTGTAAATATCCCCTGAACTATCAACAAAAACTCTAAAACTATCTAATGTATTAAACTCTGTATTCATCGCCCAAGCTCCAGATAAACCTTCTGTTGTTGAGGTCCAATAATCACCTTTTGACCATTCAGGACATCCTTCATAATAATAGCCCAAGCTATGATTAACATTCCAATCTTTCTCAACTTCAACTTCACATACATAATCATTTGCAAGTTCAGCGAATTTTGGTAATCTTGCAGATTGTGATAACTTTGTCCAATTTTTAGTTAAAGTTTCTGTGTAAGTTATTGCATATGGCGTACCTGTATACTCATAACTATATGTACCATCTAAAGACTCTACTTCCGTTATATTAGACTCATCTATAAAAACAACATCGTCTTCTAAATTCTCACTCATAAGTAAATTAACATTATTTCCTTCTGTACTTAATACATAGAAATCATAACTTTGTGAACTATTTACTTGACAAGTATATTTTGTTCCTAAGGCTGTACTTCCAGATCCGCCTGTACAAATTGTTGCTCCTGGTAAAACTGGCATTTCACTTGTTTCTTGTGTTCCATATGTTAAGGCTATATTTCCAAAATTCACTTCAAATGGTCCATCTGCTCTTGTTCCATTTGATGCATATGAAAGTGTTATCGTTACCGCTTCACTATTTCCTTGTAATAATTCATGATCTTCTATCCCTAAAGTTGTTGATGTTGCACTCTCACTTCCTACTGTTACTGTCGCACTTATTGAATTACAAGCACTTGCTACTAATGTTTTATCTGTACCTTCTCCTGGAATACATTCTTTAAATACTCCACTTGTTAAATCTTGGAATACTATACTTGTTAAGTATGCATCATATTTTCCTGTATTTCTCGCATAAAAAGTATAACTTACACTATCTCCTGGTTCTGTAAAAGTTGCTCCTAAATTACTTATCGTTGGATATGTTCCACTATTATCTATTGTTGCACTACTTGCTGTTAATGTGCTTGGACTCTTTGTTGGTGTTATTGCATTTGTTTCTAATGCTGTACTACTTGATGAAAATACTACACTAAACGTTGAAGAATCTGGATCTACACTTAAACTTGATTTGATTAATAAACTACTTGAAAATGCTGCAAACCCTATTGATACTCCTACTACTGCTATTAGAGCTATCATTATTATTAATTTTTTCTTTCTATCTGTCATATTTTACTCCTCTCCTATCTTTGATATTACCATTTTATCAAAAAAAAAAAAAAACAAGTCATTTTTTCTAAAATCAGGTTTCTAAATAATTTAGTGGAAAATTAATTTTACATAAAGTATTCAAAAATAAGGATTATGATATGAACCCTTATTTTTTGTGTTTTATAATTTTTACCGTTTTTTACAGCTGATAACAGTTATTTTTTCACTTTTTCTATTTCTATCTTTTTTTACTCACTTCACTAACTTTTCCATTTAAAATATACATCTTACTACTTTTTTTATTGTTTAATCCTTCTATAAATCTATTATATAAATCTTAACAATTTTTCTCTTAAATCATATTTTAGTGTATCTATCATATGTTTATTTTTATATCGTTTTTCTTTCTTGTTTTATAATCTTCTCCCAACTTTAATAGTTTCTCTAACTCATTAATATTTTCATCTACGTCTAGTAATAAAAATCACAAAATTATTATACAAAAAAGAGATAACTTTTACGTTATCTCCCACTAAATTATCTAGAACCAATTTAATTATTTGATAATTTCTGAAATAGATCCAGAACCAACTGTTCTACCACCTTCACGGATTGAGAATTTAGTTCCGTTTTCAATAGCGATTGGAGCTATTAATTCAACTGTCATTTCAACATTATCTCCTGGCATAACCATTTCAACACCTTCTGGTAATTCAATAACACCAGTAACGTCTGTAGTTCTGAAATAGAATTGTGGACGATAGTTGCTGAAGAATGGAGTATGTCTTCCACCTTCTTCTTTAGTTAAAACATAAACTTGTGCTTTAAACTTAGTATGAGGTGTAACTGTTCCTGGTTTAGCTAATACTTGACCACGTTCAACTTCTTCACGAGAAACACCACGTAATAATACACCAGCATTGTCTCCTGATTCAGCATAGTCTAATTGTTTACGGAACATTTCGATTCCTGTAACAACAGTTTTCTTAGTTTCTTTTAAACCAACGATTTCAACTTCGTCATTTAATTTTAATTGTCCACGTTCAACACGTCCTGTAACAACAGTTCCACGTCCAGTGATTGTGAAAACGTCTTCAATTGGCATTAAGAATGGTTTATCAGTATCTCTAGCTGGAGTTTCAATCCAAGCATCTACTGCATCCATTAATTCTAAAATTTTAGCTTCGTAAGCAGCATCTCCTTCAAGAGCTTTTAATCCTGATCCACGAATGATTGGAGTATTGTCTCCATCGAATCCATATTCGCTTAATAATTCACGGATTTCCATTTCAACTAAATCTAATAATTCAGCATCGTCAACCATGTCACATTTGTTCATGAATACAACGATATAAGGAACACCAACTTGTCTTGCAAGTAGTATATGTTCTCTAGTTTGTGGCATTGGACCATCTGTTGCAGAAACAACTAGGATAGCTCCATCCATTTGTGCAGCAC
>JAFTRC010000003.1 GCA_017462455.1 Bacilli bacterium
CACTTTTGTTGTTATTGGTGTTAGTGCTATCTTTACTCCACTTGTTGTTACTAAAAACATGCAAAAATATGATTTACCTATTTTAGCAGGTATTTATGTTTTATTAGCTTTATTTGCATTTGTTATTACTCCTGGAACTATTCAAACTTGGGAAGCTGTTATTTTATTTTCTTTAACTATTATTTATACTATTTTCTTAATTTATAGAGAAAAGAAAGAAAATCAAGTTGAAGAAGAAAAAGAAGAAAAGAAACGCCCTTGGTGGTTAAATTTAATTTTTGTTATTATTGGTTTAGCTGGTATTATCATTGGTGGAGATTTCGTAGTAGATGGTGCTACTGAAGTTGCTAAAGCTTTAGGTATGTCAGAAATGTTAATTGGTTTAACTATTGTTGCTGTAGGTACTTCTTTACCAGAACTTGTTACATCAATTGTTGCTGCTAGAAAAGGTGAAAATGATATTGCTGTTGGTAATGCAATTGGATCTTGTATCTTTAATGTTGTTTTAATTTTAGGCTTCTGTTCTATCTTAGAACCTGCAAGTGTTAACACTCATCCATTCTATGCTTTATTTGATGTTGGTGTTATGATGTTAACTGTAGTATTATTGTTTATATTCTCTATAAAGAAAAGAGAAATTAATAAATGGCATGGTATTATTACTATTGCTTTATATGCTATTTATTTAACAGTTATTATCTTAAGAGATACTGGTGTTTTATAGTAATTTATTCTAAAAACAAAGAAAATCCGGCTCTGTTCAATCTAATACGGGATTTTACGGGGTAAAAAAATAAAAGCTCAAAAACTATAAATTCCTATACGGGGTAATACGGGGTGCTTATGCACTCCGTTTTTATATCCAGTTTTTATTGTATTTACATATTAAAAGTACACGTTTTTTGAAACGTTCATAGTTAGAATAACCATATGCAATTTTAATTATAGTAGCAATATGATTATTCATATTTTCAGCGATACCATTTGATATATTATAACCAGTAGCATTTCTAGCAAAACTATTAGCAATTTCATGTCTCCATTTATAAAATGTATTACCAACTTTAACTAATTCATCAAGTGTAGATAATCTTAATCTTTCATATATAAAACGGATGAATTCAGTAGCTTCGGTATATGTGGTTTTATCAGAATATTTATATAGATCTTGAAGTACATTATATGCTTTAGAAAAGTGTTCATTTAGTTTTACACAGTTAAAAACAAGATCTCCATAGGAAGTTTCTATTCCTGATGATTGATGATAATAAGTTTTATTTGGAATATCTTCTTGCCTTTTTAAGAATAGTTTCCAATTCTTTTTCATAAAGTTATATTCTTTAGATTTGTATTCTACAACTTTATTCATAACTCTAGTTCTTAACATATTAACTATAGTTGTCATTTGTTTTATAACATGAAACTTATCGGCTATATGAATGGCTTTAGGAAAGTATTTTCTTTTAATAGAGGCATATTCATCATAAAGATCAGAACAAAAGTATTTTACTCTTTCTAACTCTTTAGAGTTAAATCTATTAAAATACTCTTCAAGATATGCTTTTTGTCTAGATTGTATAATATCGAATACTGTTCTTGTTTCGTAATCTATCAAGATACATATATATTTTGAATCTTTATTTGTTTCAAAATGGTATTCATCGATACATAAAACTTTAGGTAAATGACCTGTTGGAGTAACTGTAACTTGTTCATCGAACAATTTAATAGTCATTCCTATGGATATGTGATATTTTTCTGAGATTTGTTTGAAAGATAATTTTTGTCTAAAGTCATGTATTATTTGATTTTTTATAAATTCTGAAATTGTATTATGACCATTAATGCCTTTAAGTCCATTTGTAAATGTTTTATTACAATTTTTACAAATATATTGAACACGTTTAATTTGTAAAATTTCTTTCATATTTGAGTTTGATGAAACATTAATATTTGTATAATAGTATTTCTTTATTTCGTTTTTTAAATTATTATTACAATAAGGACAAATTCTTATATCTTTTCTTTCTTCGACTAGATATAAAAGACCTTCATCTGTTTTAATTGGTTCTATATCTCGATTGATAAAATTTTCAGGATTTAGTCCAACTCTATACAAAAATGTGTTATTATTCATATGGGTACCTCCTTATAACTTTTTGTGGTAATTAAATTATAATAGGTACCCACTTTTTATAGCAAAAAAAAAAAAAACTATTCAATATATTACGGGGAAGGAAAAATTTAACCCCGTATTAAATTGAATAGAACCGAAAATCCTAGGTTTTTCCTAGGATTTTTTATATATTTATATCTAATTCAATAGGACAATGGTCACTTCCAAATACATTAGTATGTATTTTAGAATCTATTATTTTTTCTTTTAAAATATCTGAGATTAAGAAATAATCAA
>JAFTRC010000004.1 GCA_017462455.1 Bacilli bacterium
AAGCAATGTAAAAGTATTAATGAGTGAAGCAGAGATAACTAATTATACATATGAAAATGGAGTATTAACAATACCAAATGTAAGTGGAGATATAGAAATACAAAAAGTAGAAGAACAAAAAGAAACTTTAGTACAATATATAACAAATCTATATAATAATAGTACAACAAAAACAAATAGTTTAGCAGTAGATGGAATAACATATCAGTTAGATACAACAAATGGAATAATAGATGATGGATTAGGTGGAACAGTATCAAATGGAGGAAATCTAAGATACTATGGAGCAAGTCCAAATAACTATATAGACATAGGAGATAGAGATTCATCTGGAAATATAATTCTATGGAGAATAATAGGGGTATTTGAAACAAAATACGCGACAGAAGAATTACCATGTAATACAGATAATGATAGTGATGGACATTATGATAATTGTGCCTCAGAAAAACTAGTAAAAATAATAAGAAATGAATCTATAGGAGATTATAGTTGGGATAATAAACCAAGTGGAACTGGAAGTTCAACTTCAAGTTCTGGAAGTAATAATTGGGCAGATTCAAGATTAATGATGTTGCTAAATCCACCAGAAGATACAGAATTAATAGTATCTAGTAGCAGTTCAATATATAAATATACAAGAGGACTATATTGGAATGGTGGAATTGGGACATGTTATAGTGGAAGTTCAGGAGCAACAACTACTTGTGATTTTACAAGTAGTGGATTAAGTGCAACAGCAAGAAATAAAGTAGAAAATGTTCTATGGGACTTGGGAGGACTATCAACCTCATCATCATCTACAAATTATTTCAAAAATTTATATTCAGAAGGATATTATAAATGGGAAAGAGGAACGACAGTATATAGTGGAAATTCAACAGAATGGGTAGGAAAGATAGGATTAATGTATCCGAGCGATTATGGATATGCAACAGACTTAGGAAGTTGTAGTGATACATTATATGAATATTCAAGTAGTACATGCTATACAAACGATTGGCTATATAATTCAGCTGGTCAATGGACCATAACCCCGTATTCCAGTGACTCGTATCGCGTGTTCGTTGTGGGTTCGTCTGGCCGTGTCAGCTTCAACAACGCTGTCCGCGCCAATGGGGTCCGTCCAGTCCTATATCTAAAATCTGACTTAAGTGTAGTAGGAGAAGGAACTACAAGTGATGGAATAAGTTATTATGTGGTGGATTAAATATGAGGTAGAAATAGCCCATGAGGGCGAAGTCCGAAGGGCTCGACGGCTTTAGTTGTTGCAAGGCAAAAAAATGAGTGCTATAAATAGATATAGATTTATTAAGAATGTATATAAAGTATAAATTTTAAAATAGAAACTGATAAAAATATTAAAGTTAAAAGTTGATAATTTTTATCAGTTTTTTAGTATATGATATTATTATGGAATTAAAGTAAAATTAAAAGGATTGTCTTCTATAATTTATATAAGACAATCCTTTTAATTTTGGGTTTCACATTATAATGAATTTTTTTACATGAAAAATGTTGGACCATTATCACTATTAATTATTTCATTAGTTGATTCATTAGTTTGTTCTGTTATTTCGTTTTGTTGTATTTTATTACTAGCGTTGTTATTTGAATTATTACCATTTGTAGAAATAGTATTGTTTTTCGGCTTTTCGGCTCGTTTAAATTCATTCATTACTTTAAACATTGTTTTAGCATTTCCAATCATAGGTCTTACTTCTTTTACAAGTGGTATTGCTTGATTAGCAAAGTTCAATACTCTTTGAGTACCATTTAATATACCACCTAAAGTAATGCCAGATCTACCAAATATTCTTGAAAATAGTCCAACTTTTGGTGTAGCTACTTGAGTTGGTATTGTATAAAAATAAGGATTATAATAATTCATGATATCCTCCTATATATATTTTCTAAAATATTATATGAAATTAATAAAAAAAGTTTTACAATTATAAAAAATATGTTATAATTTATATGTATAAGAATAAAAAGACTGGTAGGTGTATTTCTTTGAAAACCGAAAATAAAAAACAAAATATAATAACTACTGTATTTACAAAAATTTGTATATTTGTATATAGATTTATAAAATATGTTGGATATGGATTACTTTGGCCATTTATGTTTATTGTTATGATTATAAGTAAAATAATAATAAAAAATAAAGAGGTTGATGTAGAAAAACTTAGAAAAGAAAGTCAAAAAATATTAGAAAAAGAAAAGAAAAAAGAAAGTAGACATAAAGATAAACAAACTTTCAAAGTAGATACTTCTGAATATAAAAATGAAAATATTAAATTAGAAAAGAAAAATTTAGGATATTATATAAATGCATTTTTATCAGCTTTAATTGCCATTCCTAAAGGTATCAAAAATAGAATTAATAATTTATCTTTAGTTAAACAAGCTAGAAATAAAAAAGCTTTTGATACAAAAACAATGCTTATAGATTTTTCTGATGAAGACCCAAATGAAAACACAGGTAAAAGAATTACTTGGGAATATGTAGCGATTAATCAAAATGGTAAAAAAGTAAAAGGATATTTTGATGCGTTTAATAGAGTTGATGTTCAATCGTTTTTGCTTAGTGAAGGACTTACTGTGTATAGCATTAGAACAAGTAAATGGATACAGCTTTTACATGGTAGTGTAGGTGGCAGTGGAACTAAAATAAAAAACAAGGATTTAATATTTTTATTAACTCAGCTATCTACTTATATAAAATCAGGGATACCTTTAGTTGATTCTTTAAATATATTAATTAGACAGATGCAAAAAAAATCTTATAAAAATATACTTAGGGATGTTACATATGATTTAACAGTAGGTGAAAGTTTTTCATCAGCTTTAGAGAAAAGATGGAATTCTTTTCCCAAATTATTAATAAATATGATTAAGGCTTCAGAACTTACTGGTGAACTTCCAGAAGCTTTAGATGATATGGTTAATTATTATACTGAATCAGAAGAAACAAGAAAACAAATGATAAGTGCGCTTACTTATCCAACGGTAGTTTTTGTATTTACTTTAGCGGTTGTTACTTTTGTAATGATATATGTAGTTCCTAAATTCGTAGGACTATATGAATCTATGGATGAATCAGAAATACCAAAATTTACACTTATTGTTCTTAATGCGAGTGATTATTTAAAGAAAAATTTTGTATGGTTACTTTTAGTGTTAATTGGAATTCTCTTACTTATTATGTATTTATATAAAAATGTTAAAGTTGTAAGAACTTTAATACAATGGATTTTAATGCATATTCCAGTAATTAAAGATGTTATGATTTATAATGAGGTTACAATGTTCTCTAAAACTTTTGCTTCATTATTATCGCATAATGTATATATAACTGATAGTATGGATATTTTGAATAGGGTTACAAATAATGAAATTTATAAAATGATGATATTAGATACTGTTGCTAATTTAGCAAGAGGGGATAAAATATCAGCGGCATTTAAAGACCAATGGGCCTTCCCAATCCCGGCCTATGAAATGATTGTTACTGGAGAAAGAACTGGTCAGTTAGCTGAAATGATGTCTAAGGTATCTAGTTATTATCAAGGTTTACACAGAGATACGGTTTCAAGAATAAAAGCGTTAGTAGAACCTTTCTTGATAATATTTTTAACATTTGCGGTTGGTATAATATTACTTGCTGTTATTATTCCAATGTTTAATATGTATCAAAGTGTACAAAATATGGGGTGATTTGATGTATTTTAGTATAATATTATTGTTCTTTATAGTAGGGACAATATTTGGCTCATTTTACAATGTAGTAGGGTATAGATTACCGAAAGGAGAATCTCTTCTATATCCTTCTTCACATTGTACTAAGTGTAATCACAAATTGGGACCACTTGAATTAATCCCAATTTTATCTTATTTATTTTTAGGTGGTAAATGCAAAAAATGTAAAGATAAAATATCTTGTTTTTATCCACTATTTGAATTCTTTAGTGGTTTGTTATTTGCGTTATCGTTTATTGTATATGGATTTTCGTTAGATTGTTTATTATCGATTGTATTTATATCTATGTTACTTATAATAATAATAAGTGATTATCAAACTATGATAATACCAGATAGTATTTTAATAGTATTTTCTGCAATGATAATTATTATTAAATTCTTTATGAGTGGAATAGAATTTGTAGGAATATCTCTATTACATTCTTTAGGTTCTTTTATATTTATGTTATTACTAAAATTATTTGGAGATTTTTTATTTAAAAAAGAATCTATGGGTGGGGGAGATATAAAACTATTAGCAGTCTTTGGACTTATGTTTGGATTTCCGATGTCTATTGTATCAGTATTCATAGCGGCTATAATAGGTTTACCTGTATCACTTATAATGTTAAAAAAACAAACAACACATGAAATACCATTTGGACCGTTCTTGGCAATATCAGCTATATTAATAGTATTATTAAAATTAGACATTAATACTATTATAAATTTATTAACAATATAAAAAACAAGTCAAATGACTTGTTTTAAAAATATTTTTTTCTATTAGCAAATAAAGAATTTCTATCTTTAGGTTGTGGTTTTACTTCTGTTTGTGGCGTAGCCATTACTTCTTGATTGAAAATATTTTTTTCATTAATTTCTTCTTGTGTAGGTACTATATTTTGTGTTTCTGGAACAACTTGAGTAGTTTGTTCTTTTTTATTCTCGTAGTTATTAGCACCTTCTTTTATCAAATTAATTTCATTTTCTGAAAATTCTTTAGTTAATTCATTTACTTCAATAGCATTTTCTAATCCTGTAGAATGAAGTGTTTCGTCATCATCTAATTCAATAATTTTTAGTAATTCTTCTAAAGTTGTTAAACCTTCTAAAACTTTAGTCATACCATCTTGTAAAAGAGAAACAACTCCACTATTATAAACTAAATGCCTTAATTTATCTTTAGATACATTAGAACTTATTGCATCTTGTATATTTTGATCTATCATTAATACTTCATGTATAGCAATACGACCGCTATAACCATTTTTACATTCATCACAACCAACTGCTGTATATATTTGATTTATATCTTTTCCTAAAACTTTCTTTATAATATTTTTTTCATAATCATTAGTAGGTCTAAGTTCTCTACAATGAGGACATAACTTACGAGCTAATTTTTGAGAAATAATTCCAGTTAAGGCACTGGCTAATAAATATCTTTCTACATCCATATCTAGTAAACGTTCAATAGTATTTAATGAATCGTTAGTGTGGATTGTAGACAAAACTAAATGTCCAGTTATAGAAGCTCTAACAGCTATTTTTGCAGTTTCTGTATCACGAATTTCTCCTATCATTATTATATTAGGGTCTTGACGTAATATAGATCTAAGTACAGTAGCAAAATCTAATCCAATCTCACTATTAGTTTGAATTTGATTTATACCTTCAATATCCATTTCTATTGGATCTTCAACAGAAATAATATTTGTATTTTCTTTATTTAATCTTTGTAATATAGAATATACGGTTGTTGATTTACCACTACCAGTAGCTCCTGTAACTAATATAATACCATTTGGAGTCTCTATCATTTTAATAACTTTTTTAAAGTTTTCTGGACTAAATCCTAAACTTTCAAGACCTGCTAAACTCAAAGAATAATCTAAAATACGAATAACTATCTTTTCACCTTTATTAGTAGGTATACAAGATACACGTAAGTCTAAATCAATTCCTTCAAGTGTAGCTTTAATCGCACCATCTTGTGGTAATCTTGATTCAGTAATATTCATTCCAGAAATAATTTTAATACGAGTTATTAAATTTTTAGCTATAGTATTTGGTATTTCAGCATAATCTGTTAATTCTCCATCAATTCTTATACGTGCTTTTAAATATCCCTCATATGGATCAAAATGAATATCAGAAGCTCCTCTTTTAGATGAATCTACTAATATTTCATTAACTATTTCAACTACTGGAGTTTTTTCAAAATCAAAAGTTTTTAACATTTTTATCACCCTTTTTTTCTCTTGAGGACTAGATTTTATCCTAAATGTATTATATAATAATATTGTAATAATTTCAAGATAGAGTAGGGATATTTATGAAAAAAATGAATAATAAAGGGTTTGCTTTAGTTGAAACATTAGTAGTGACAATTTTTATCGCAACTGTATTAATTTTTTTGTTTATTCAGTTGTCTAATTTAAGTTCAAGTTATGAAGATTCTTTTAATTATAATTCTGTAGAAGGTTTATATGCATTAGATGATATTAAATATTATATTGAAAGCGATACTAATGCTTATATGCAAATTCAAGACGAATTAACTGAAACTAGTTATATTGATATAAGCGATTGTTCTAAATTTAGTGATAGTGATTATTGTAAACAACTATTATCTTTAGAAAATGTAGATATAATTATATTAGCTATTAATTTAAAAGATTATGAATCTGTTTTAGCTGATATGAGCGATTATCCCGAAGGATTAAAAACTTTTATAAGTAAAATAAATAATAGTGGACAGGAACCATATAGAATAATAGCTAGTTTTAATAATGGAACTTATGCAACGATAAGGTTTGGTGGATAATATGAATAAAAGAGGTTTTACTTTAGTTGAATTAATAACTACCTTCGCATTAGCTGCTGTTATACTTGTTATTCTTATTAATGTACTAGTTCTCATTAAGGAAATATATACTAAATCTGATACAAAGACTCAATTATTAATTAATCAAGCTAATTTAAGTAATGCAATAAATTCTAAATTAAATAATGAAAATATTGAAAGTTATTCAGAATGTAGTGATAGTGAATTTTGTTATGAATTTGTATTAAGTGATGAAACTAGTATTAAATTAGAAGTAACAGCTACTAAAATAAAATTTGGAAACTATGTTTATAAATTAATAGAAGGCACAGAGATTTCAACTCCAGTTGTTGTAGACGATACTAATTTTTTAAATATTAAAATTTCTATACAAAATAAATTATATGAAAATGAAGACTTTGGAATAAATTATGTTTATTTAAAAAACCTAGAAAATTCTAATTAATAAATAAGTTAATATACTAGATAATATTCCATGTATTAATCTTGAACTAAAATAAGGTAAATACCTTATTTTTTTATTATCTAATATACTAAAGACTTGTGCATGTATGCATAACCCTCCGAATGATATAAAAAAACTAGATAGTATTGTTTTAATTTCAATACTAAAATTAGATAACGATAAATATTTTAAGCCTTGAGTTATTTCTATTAAACCATAAACAAATTTATAATTATTATCTAAATTAATTATATTATTTAAAATACAGGTAACAATTAAACAAGTAGTTATAATACCTAATATTAAAAATAAAGTATCTATTGTAGAATTTATAGACTGTTTTAATATATTTATAAAATTATTATTACTATTAATTTTATCTGATTCAATGCTTATAAAATCGTTATCTTTTTTATTAAATAAACCAATAATAATAGCACTTAAATAATGGCTTATTAAGATTATTAAACCCATTTTTTTATTTCCTAAAAATGTATACCCTATAGTACCTAATATAAATATAGGATTAGTAAAGTGACAAAAGTTTAAACATTTTTTAACATCTTTAATACTTATTAATTTGTTATTAAATAAATCTTTTAAGTATTTAGCATTACTAGGAGTACCACTCATTATACTCATGATAAGTGCGAATGAACAATTTTTATTAACTCTAAATATTTTAGTCATTATTTTATTAAATATATCACTTAAATCATCTATAAAATTATAATTAATTAATAGATTAGATAATAACATAAAAGGTATTAAAGAAGGAAATAAATTGTTTATGCATATTGAAAAAGAAAGTTTTATGCTTTCCATAATTTCTACTGAATTAGATAATATAAAATAAATTAATAATAAAAATGTAACTATAGATAATATTTTCTTCATTATTAAAGTATATTCATCAGTTTGACAATAATTATAAAAGAAGGTATAATACGTAGGAACTTGGAGGAATTATGGATAAAAAAAGATTTATAGTTGTAATATCATTTATTATATTGTTTTTAATAGCTATTATAGTTTCTCATATTTATTATAATGATAAATTATCTGTATCTTTTGAAACTGGTACTGATGAAGAAATTTTAGATAAATATGTATCTAGAAATAGTAAAGTAGAAGAACCAATTACACCTACTAAAGAAGGATATGTATTTGTAGAATGGCAACTAGATGGAGAAACCTATGATTTTGATAATTTAGTTAAAGAAGATATAATATTAAGTGCGAAATGGGCTAAAGAAGAATATGTTACTATTAGTTTTAATACTGATTCTATGGATACTATAGAATCTAAAAAGGTATTAAAAGGTAGTATACTTAAAGATTTAGAAACACCTATAAAAGAAGGAAATGAATTTATTGGGTGGTATTTAGATGATAAATTATATAATAATCAAGAAGTTAATAGTAATATTACATTAGTAGCCAAATATAAAACAGAAACTATAAATCCATTATATTTAGAAGGAAGTAAAGTATTAATAGTAGGTAATTATTCTGATTCAGCTTATTCAAATAATGCTTATAATAGTATAGCTATAGGTTGGGAAAGAATTATATTATATATAGTAGAAAATTCTGATTATCCATATGCAGTGGGTGATTCTACTGGAGTAACAGGATATTTTAAAGCAAGTTCAATTGAACTAAGATAGGGGGATTTTATGAAAAAAATAGAAGAAGTAGTTTTAACACCAGAATTATTTCAAGAGATTATATCAGAAATGACAGAGGATACAGTAGAACTTAAAAGATTACAAGAAGAAAGTAATAGTTCTATAACTGATCAAAAAGAATATTTAAACCAATTAAGAGCTCAACGTAAAGCAACAATTAATAATATAAGAATGACAAAAAGAAGTTTAAGAAATGAAAAAAGAAGTTTAAAGAAAGTTAATAAATCTTTAAGCACAAAATCAAATTTATTTGCAGAACTTAACAATAAATTTGCTTCTAAAGAAGAAACTCTTGTGGAAGTTAAAAGATATATAAAAGAAAGATAATATATAATTTATAAAATATTAAAGCAAGTTAAAACTTGTTTTTTTGACTATAAATATTATAATAATATTATAGGATAGGAGAGGTAAAATGAATAAAAAAGGATTTACACTTATAGAATTATTAGCAGTAATAGTAATACTAGCAATAATAGCTTTAATAACAGTACCAGTAGTAACACAAATTATAAGTTCATCACAAACAAAAACAATAGAAACGAGTGTTAAAAATTATATAAGAGCAGTAGAAAATGATTTGTTAGTAAAAGAGATGGAAGGTAGTCTAGTAGCCAATGGAACTTATCAAATAATGAGTAATGGAAATATATGCTTAAGTGGAACAGTAAGTAATT
>JAFTRC010000023.1 GCA_017462455.1 Bacilli bacterium
ACTTTTGTTACTAATCCTGTTATATTCAAACTTGTTGTTAAACTAGAATATCCTATACTTACACTTAGTACTAAAAACATTAATAATACTAATAAACTCTTTGGTTTTATTAGTTTATTTAATAGAGGATACCCCCCCCCCAGTACGTACAAATGTTCTTAGTTTTCTCATAACAAGCCCTACTTTCTTATTTTTTTATTAATTATATCATTTATTAATGCTTTTTTCAATAATTACATAAAAATTATGAAAAAGATAGAAATATTATTCTATCTAAAAAATACCATATAAACCAAGAATGCAACAAATATTAAAGTCATTATTATTCCATTTATTATATCTGATTTACCGCTCTTATATTTAACTCCTACTGCCATTGAAAGTAATACTCCTCCAATAAGGCCTCCTATATGAGCTAAATTATTAATACCCGAAATCATAAATCCTAAAAGTAGGTTTAAGATTATGATTGGTATTATTTGACTCTTTATTACTCCACTTAAATATACTCTATAATGATATCCAAAATAAAGTAATGCGCCAAGTAAACCAAATATAGCTCCACTAGCTCCTATAGATACAATAGTGTCTTGTAAGAAAGCCATTGAAAGTAATCCACCAATAATACCACTTCCAATATATATTATTGTAAATTTTACTTTACCAAAGAAACTTTCTAGCTGTGGTCCTATTACATATAATGAATACATATTACATAATAAATGTATTAATCCAGCATGTAAAAATTGTGATGTAACTAATCTATATAACTCTAAAAAATTATTACCCATCATATTAAAATTAACAAGACCACCATAGTTATATAAAATATTTGGATCTGTATCTATTAAATTACCAGAAGCAAATGCAGTTAGTAAATATAACACAAAACACATACCCATAAATATATAAGTCATAATTGGTGTTTTCTTAGAGAATACATTTTCTGCTTTTTTAGTTTCTTCATAATTTTTCTTATTTATATCATCAGTTAATTTTATAAATAATTCTATTCCTTCTTCTTTTACATCTTCTACTTCTAATATATTAGGAAATGTATTTATTATAAAAGAATATTTAGATAAATCTTTTATCTCTTTTACATCAGCACATTTTATATTATCAAAATCTTTATTATCTAGATTTACATTATCACCTAGATTAACAAATATACTAAGCGCATCTATTTTAATAGAAAACATTTTTCTTTTTATTCTTTTTAATATTTGTTTAGTTCTAAATATATCAAAATTTAATTGTTCATCATTGTGTATATAATTAGAAACTATTCTTACTATTTTATAATCCGCACTACTATTTTCAAGCCATATTTCATCTTTAGCCCCATGAAGTACTACTGGATTATAACCTTGTATTGTTATAAAGTAATGTAATAATTTCATTACTATCTCGTCATTTTTATTTAACGTAATATTCATTTTTATCACCCGTTATTAATATTTTAATACATTTAACATAAGATGTAAAGAGGTGTTACATGAAAAAAATATTCAAATTTTTATTAATCTTATTACCATGGTTTATAGGAGGATTATTATTTAGAAGTGATACTGTATTTTATAAAAGTTTAAATAAACCTGTATTTGCACCACCATCAATTGTATTTCCTATTGTATGGACTACTCTTTATGTTTTAATAGCTATAAGTATATATCTTATTTATAAAGATAATAGTTACAAAGATACTCCTGAATATAATAAAACTTTACTTATTAATTATTTTTCTAATCAAATATTTTCATTTTTATTCTTTACAATTAAAAGTCCTTTTTTAGCTCTTATCAATACATTTATAGTTTTAATTAGTTCATTATTTTTATACTATGAATCTAAAAGTTTGAATAAAACTTCGGCTAAGTTACTTATACCTTATATTATTTGGAATATATTTGCGACTATATTAATTATTTTTATATTTTTCATGAATTTATAAAATACAGAAATTTAATCTGTGTTTTTATTTTTTAAATTACTTTCTATAATATCATACTAACTCGTATTTTCTAGCAATTATCCTATCGTCAGAACAATTTTTATTATATATTTATTTGTTTCTTTAAAAAAATACATACATATTCATATTGTTAATTTAACCGCTATCATTACCCATTCAATACTTTTTCTACCTCGTTTATTAATTCATCTCTATTTGGAATGTAATAAGTATAAGTTGATGCAAATATATTATTAGAAAGTCCACCTAAAGCATATTCCATAGTCACACCATTTTTACCAGTACAAAGAATAATACCAATTGTTTCATTATCAAATTGATCTTTAATTTCCTTATTATAATAATTAACATACATATTCATTTGCCCAGCATATTCTGGTTTCATATCATCCATTTTTAAATCAATTAAAATGTATGACCTTAAAATTTTATTGTAAAAAACAAGATCAACATAATAATGTGTATTATTATCAAGTGTTATTCTTACTTGATTTCCAACATACATAAAACCTTTTCCTAATTCCATTAAGAAAGCAGATAAATGATTTATTAAATTTTTTTCTAAATCACTTTCAAGCAATGGTTTATTTTCTTTAATACCTAAACATAAGGTTCCTTTAATATATCAGTAGGACTATTTATTGTTTGTCCTTTTTTAGATAATTCTAATACTTTTTTCTTATTTGTCTTACCATCTGATAATAATAACCTTTGAAATAGTGAAGAATCAATTTGTCTTTTTAATTCTCTTTTCGACCATTTAGAATTAATGCATTCTTTTTCATAAAAACTTCTTTCATCATCGTCTTCTATATAAATTAAATAACAATAATGACTCCAGCTCAAATTTCCAGCCGGTGGTTGGAAATTTTTATATCTAGTGTAAAATAATCTCATATTATATAAGCCAGATAAACTGAATCCTGAACCAAATTCATTAGTTAATTTTTTAGATAATTTTTTTAATATGTCTTTTCCATACTCTGCACGAATATTTCCATTTTGCTCATTTTCTACAATAATTTTTCCAATCATAAAATTTGTTTCTACTAATGTATTATTTATTTGATAAATCATTTTTGTTTTATTTTCAGTAATAATGTTTGATATTTGATGATACATACTAGTTATTAAATGTTCATCATTTTCTATTTTTTTTAATATATTTATTTTCACTAAAATTCTCCTTTCCAAATTTTTCAGACGAGTCCGAAGAATATATGTATATCATTTCTTCCAATTATAATTTAATAATTATGAAATCTTATATTATGTCTTTTCGGTATGAATTTATTATCTTATTTTAAAATAATTATTCCTACATTTTTATTTTGTTCTATCGTTTTGATGTTTTTGTCAATATAATTCATATTACTCATCTAGTGATTTTCCTATATATATTATATTGTAAAACTTCTCTATTTCCTTTTTTTACACAAAAAAAAACATCTAATTTTCATTAGATATTTTTATTTAGGTTCAATTAAACTAAGTGAAACTTTACTTTTTTCTAATTTTATTTCATCGACATAGCAATCTACTATATCACCTACACTAAGTATTTCACTAGGGTGTTTGATATATTTATCTGTTATTTTTGAGATGTGTACTAAACCATCTTCATGAAGTCCAATATCTATGAATGCTCCAAAATCTACTACATTTCTAACAGTACCTTGAAGTTTCATACCAACTTTTAAATCTTTTAGTTCAAGTACATCACTTTTAAGTAATGGTTGTGGCATTTCATCTCTAGGATCCCTATTAGGACTCTTTAAAGACTTGATTACATCTTCTAAAGTATAAATATCCGTATTTAATTTATCTTTATATTCATCTATATTTATACTATCTAACTTTTCTATTAATTCTTTACTTCCTACATCTTTTAAATCCATATTTAAACTTTTTAGCAACTCTATGGCAATATTATAACTTTCTGGATGTATTCCAGTAGAATCTAATATATTATCTCCTTCAGTAATTCTAAGGAACCCAATAGCCTGTTCATATACTTTATCACTTAATAACTTTTCTATTTCAATTCTTGAATTTATTCTACCTTTTTTATCCCTATAATCAATTATCTTATCTATATTTCTTTTAGTAATACCTGATACATATTTTAATATAGAAGGTGAAGCTGTATTAACATTTACACCTACACTATTTACAGTTTTACTAACTACAAAGTCTAAATTATCACTTAGTTTTTTTTGTGAAACATCGTGTTGATAAAGACCTACTCCTATTCCATCAGGTGGTATTTTAACTAACTCTGACAATGGATCTTGTAATCTTCTACCAATACTTACTGCACTTCTTTTTTCTACTTCTAAATTAGGAAATTCTTCAATAGCTATTTTTGATGCACTATAAATACTAGCGCCTGCTTCACTTACTATTACATATTTACAATTTAAATTATATTTTTTAATCATATTAGCTATAAACTTTTCTGATTCTCTTGATGCAGTACCATTACCAATAGCTATTATATCTACATTATATTTATTTATTAAAGTTTTAACTACTATTTCTGATTGTTCTATTAATCTTTCTTGATTACCTTTTAAGAAAGGTTTAACAACTGTACTATCCAAGTATTTACCTGTTTTATCTATTACAGCTATTTTACATCCATTTACATATCCTGGATCAAAAGCAAGTACTACTCTTTCTTTCATAGGAGGAGTAAGTAATAAACTTTCTAAGTTTTTAGCAAAGTTACTTATAGCGGCATCCTCACCAATTACAGTTAAATCACTTCTTATTTCTCTTTCTATAGAAGGCTCTATTAATCTTTTATATGAATCTTCTATTGCATCTTTTACTATATCTACTACAAATGATTTATCATTTCTTATTAATCTTTTTTCTAAGTATCCAAGAACTCTTTCCTTTTCATATTCTATAGATACACTAAGTACACCTTCATTTTCTCCTCTATTTAAAGCAAGTATTCTATGAGGTTTAATATATTTAACTTTTTCTTCATAGTCATAATACATATCATAAGTTTTATTTTCATCTTCGGCATTTTTCTTTTTCTTACTCTTGATTATTCCATAATTATATGTATTATCTCTAATAGTTTTTCTAAACTTAGCATTATCACTTATATTTTCAGCAATTATGTATTTAGCACCTTGTATAGCATCTTCAATACTTTTTACATTTTCATTTAAATATTTTTGAGCAATATTTTCAATATTACCTACAGTTGGAAATGCCATTATCTCTTTAGCAAGTCCTTCTAAACCATTTTTTATAGCTTCTGTAGCTTTAGTCTTTTTCTTTTCCTTAAATGGTCTATATAAATCTTCCACTTCAACTAACTTAGTAGCACTCATAATCTCTGCTTTAAGTTCATCAGTAAGAAGACCTTTTTCATCAATTAATCTTATTACATCTTCTTTTCTTTTTAATAAATTAACTTGATAACTATAAACTTCTTCTATAGCTTTTATTTTTTCTTCATCTAAAGCCCCTGTTACTTCTTTACGGTAGCGAGCAATAAAAGGTATAGTATTTCCCTCTTCAAGAAGTTTTAAAGTTACCTCAACTTGACTAACTGTTATTCCTAAATCAATACTTATTTGTTTAATTATATCTGTATTCATAAATCCTCTTTTCTACTATTTAATTATATCAAAAAAGATTAAACTTTTAAAGCTTAATCTTCTTAACTTGTCTATTTATTTTCTTTAAATATTTATTATTTAATTTTTCAAAGTGCTCTTTCTTACTATTTTCATTTAATACTTTCATAACTCTATTATAAAATGTTTCATCTTTAAAAAGATAAGGACACTCTTCTAACAAAATAGCTATATTTTCATAATATTCTTCTTGATTTTTAAACTGAACTAAATATTCTTCTTCAAATACTTTTTCAGAAATTTCTTCTTGATGTGTTGAAATTATTATAAAATCATCATAAATAAGTTGTTCTACAGCTTCAATATTTAAAGCAATTATCTCATCTTTATTAAATAAAAAATTTATGTCTTTTGTCCTAGTATATAATTGTTGCCTATAAAAGTCTATGAAATTATCTTTTGATTGTCTATTTAAAAGAGTTGTGATCTCATTAATTAAATCTACTCTTGCTTTATAATCTCCTTCTTTATAATCCCTAGCATGCATGAGTAATGTATAAATGTTATTTTTTATTCTTTGTCTAAAATATCCATTTTTAGCATATGTTTCTACAATTGTTTTTAAATTTTTTAAAACTTCTATATTAAATGTTATATGTGGAGTTCTTAAATAGTTTTTAGAATCTGTATCAAAAATAATGTGTAACCACCATTTATAATTATAATAACGCTCTATTTGATCTTTAACAAATTCATTCATTATTTTTCACCTACTAAATACTCATATATTTCACTATATTTTTTTACTGGTATAAATTTTATTTTATCTTTTATTTCTTGTGGTATTTCATCTAAATCAGATAAATTATCATAAGGAATAAAAATAGTATCAACATTATTTATATAAGCGCCTATTACTTTTTCTTTTAATCCACCTACACCAAGAATATTACCTCTTAAAGTTATCTCACCTGTAAAAGCTATATTACTTCCTATTTTTAAATTAGATAAAGCACTTATTAAACAAGTAGTAATAGCTACTCCGGCACTAGGCCCTTCTTTTTTTATAGCTATATTAGGTACATTTATATGAATATCGTTATTAAATGCTTCATAATCAATATTAAATAATTCAGAATTAGATTTTATATAACTTAAAGCTACTTTAACACTCTCATTCATGACATCACCCATAGAACCTGTAATTATTATATTAGAATTACCTTTATAATAATTAACTTCTATAGGTAATATATCTCCACCATAATTAGTATAAGCAAGACCATTACATATACCGATTTCATCTATAATTTCATTATTTTTATAAAGTTTTTTACCTAAATATTTTTCTATATTTTTAATAGTTAAAGTGATATTTTTATTATTAACAACCTTTTCCGTAACAAGTTTTCTAACTATCTTAGATAACAGTCTTTCTAATTCTCTAAGTCCTGATTCTTTAGTATAATATCTTATTATATCAATTAAATTTTCATCACTGATTTTAATATTTTTTATACCATGACTATTACATATTAAAGGTATTAAATAATTTTTAGCTATTTCTTTTTTTTCTAATTCAGTATATCCATCTATATGTATTATTTCTAATCTATCTTTTAATTCATATGGTATATTACTAACATCATTAGCTGTAAGTATAAATAATACTTTAGATAAATCATAATCTTCTTCTACATAATTATCTTTAAAATATTTATTTTGATTACTATCTAATACTTCTAGAAGTGCGCTATAAGGATCACCTTTATAATTACTACTCATTTTATCTATTTCATCTATTAAGAATATTGGATTAGAACTACCACATCTTTTTATACCATCTATAATTTTACCTGGAGTAGCACCCACATAAGCTCTTACATGTCCTTTGATTATAGCTTCATCATCAACTCCACCAACAGAAACTTTAACAAATTTTCTACCTATACTTTTAGAAATAGAATGAGCTATTGTAGTTTTACCAACTCCTGGTGGTCCTACTAGACAAATGATTGGAGTATTAACTTCATTTGAATGTTTTTTAACAGCTAAATATTCTATAATTCTATCTTTAATTTTTTCTAATCCAAAATGACTTTTATCCAAGTTTTCTCTAATTAAATTAAAGTCATTCATATCTTCTGTATTTATATTCCATGGAAGATTAATCATCAAATCAATATAATTCCTAACAATACTAATTTCAGGAGACATACTAGACATATTTTCATATCTATCAATCTCATATAATATTTTAGTTTTTACTGATTCTTTAACATCTAATTCTTCTACTTTTTGTTTTAATTTTTTTACTTCTTCTTCCTTAGGAGATATTTCTCCTAATTCACTTTTTAATATATTTATTTTTTCTTGTAGATAAAATTTCTTTTGATCTTCATCCAATTCTTTTCTAACTTTCGTATCTATTTTCTTTTCTATATTGAATAATTGTTGTTCTTTATATATATCTTCAAGAATCATCTCTGCTCTTCTAGTCACACTATATTCCATTAAATATTCTAGTTTTTTATTGATATCTAATGGCAAATGATTAACTATCATATCAGTTATTTTATTTAAATCTTCTAGATTACTTATTAAAGATAATATACTATTACTTATATATGGTACTTTATCAATACAAGTTTCTAATTCAGTATATAATTTTCTTATAATACCATTCTTATATTCAGGATCTATTTTTTCTTTTGGAAACATAGATATTATTGATTCAATACTATCTTTACTAGGAACTAAATATTCTAGTATTCTAGCCCTTTCAACACCCTTTAAAACTAATCTAATCTTACCATTAGGAAGTTCTAATTTCCTAGTTACTTTAGCTACTGTTCCTATTCTTGGTAGTTCATTTAATAATATATTTTGATCTATTGATGTTTTAGTTACTACAAGTACTTTACTATCATGAAACATCTCTGCTTCTTCTAGTATATTTTTACTTGCATCATCATCAAATTCTAATTTTATCTCAGAATACGGCAAAAGGAGGTTGGCATTGAGTAATATAACTGGTAGATTAAATTTCATGTCGCACCTCCTAAATTGTTTTTTATTATAGTCAAACCAAATACAAAAGTCAATAAAAAATTAGTTTTTTGAATAACTTTTTTTGATATTCATATATTTAATTAGAAAGTAGGTAAATTATGGAAAAAATAGAGATTATAAAAAGCATAACTGAACGTACTGGTGGAGATTTATATTTGGGTGTTGTTGGGGCAGTACGTACAGGTAAATCAACATTTATAAAAAAATTTATTGAGAATTTAGTTGTCCCTAATATTGAAGATGAGTATGAGAAAAAAAGATGTTTAGATGAAATACCTCAATCAGCTCAAGGTAAAATGATTATGACTACAGAGCCTAAGTTTGTTCCAAGTAATGCAGCTTGCATTAATATAGATGAATTTAGTTGTAATGTAAGACTTGTTGATTGTGTTGGATACGTTATTGACGGAGCTAAAGGATATGAAGATGAAAACGGTCCTAGAATGGTTAGAACTCCGTGGTATGACGAAGAAATACCTTTTATAGAGGCAGCTGAAATTGGTACTGAAAAAGTTATAAGAGATCATTCAAGTATTGGTATTGTAGTTACTACTGATGGTTCTTTTGGTGAAATATCTAGAAATAATTATGTAGAAGCAGAAACTAGAATAGTTAATGAGTTAAAAGAAATTGGTAAACCTTTTATAGTTATTTTAAACTCTGCTCATCCTACTCTACCAGAAACTGAAAGACTAGCAGAAAAATTAAAAGATGAATATATGGTACCAGTACTTCCTATGTCTATAGAAGGTATGAGTGAAAAAGATGTATATTCAGTTCTTAGAGAATCACTTTATGAATTCCCAGTTACAGAAGTTAAAGTTAATATGCCAGATTGGATAGCTTGTTTAAATCCAACTAACTCATTAAAAAGTGAATATATAGAAAAAATTAGAGAAAGTGTGATTGAAGTTGATAAGTTAAGAGATATTGAACACATTACATCTCACTTTGAAAATTGCAACAAAATTAAGAAAGCATATATTTCAGAAGTTGATACTTCTACAGGAATTGTTACAATCAATTTAGAAGCACCTGATTACTTATACGATGAAGTATTAAAAGAAACTATGGGGATAAGTGTTAGAAGTAAAGCAGATTTACTTATGTTATTCCAAGATTATAATGAAGCTAAAACAGAATATGATCAAATTAAATCAGCACTTCAAATGGTTAGAACTACAGGCTATGGAGTTGCATGCCCTACTCTAAATGATATGAAACTTGAAACTCCTGAAGTAGTTAAACAAGGATCAAGATATGGTATTAAACTTAAAGCGGTGGCGCCTTCTATTCATATGATTAGAGTCGATGTAGAATCTACTTTTGAACCTATTATAGGTACAGAATTACAAAGTAAACAATTAATAGATTATCTTATGAAAGACAAAGATACTGATCCTACTGCTATATGGAAAAGTGAAATATTTGGAAGAAGTATAGATAATATAGTTAAAGAAGGAATACAAGCAAAACTATCACTTACACCTGAGAATGCTAGATATAAATTACAACAAACACTTACTAAATTAGTTAATAAAGGCTCTGGTAATCTGTTTGCAATAGTAATATAAAAACTGACAATCGTCAGTTTTATTTTTTGTTTTTAAATAATTTTAAACTTATACAAATAATCAATTTTTTATTGAATTGTGTGGTAGAAGTTTGCTATAATATATATATGGATATGTTTGAATGATATCAGATGCTTTCCCTTTGTTTATTTATATATTCGGAGGGAGGTGATATTAATGACTAAAAAGGAATTTCCTTTATTTATCATAATATTACTCCTATTTTTAGTGATAATTTTATTACTTGTAAAATAGAAAAAAGCATCTGATTTCAACAACTGTTGATTTCAGATGCTACACCCAAATAGTAATACATTTGATTCACCACAATCAAACGTATCCTTTTTATTATATGAAGATAACTCCATCTGTATACATAATAACACATTTTATATTTATTGTCAAAAATTATTTTAATGTTTTTACTTTGCTATTTAACATATCAACAGCTATTCTTATATGCTTTTCACATAAACCAGTACAATCGTCCATATCCATTAATATTTCATTTCTTTTAACCTTACTAGTTTGTATTAATCTATCATATAAATCAAAAAACATACTAGGTTCATCATCTATTATAATAAAACTTTCTATATCATCTTTTGATGATAGCCACTCTTTTATTTGTTCTTCTCTTTCATTAGAATTATTTGATATTTTATCATAGATTTTAACACCACATTTTTGAAATAAATCATATAATCTTTTACCCATAAGTGTTCTTGGCACTATTACACCATTTTCATTTTCAAAATGACGTATACGAGAAGAACTTAAAACTATTTTAGCACCTGTTTTATCCATTATTTGTTTTAAATATTCTAATCTAAATTCATCTATTTCTCTATTAGAATCAAACGTTTCTGATGTATTTAAAACTCCATCTATATCTAAAAAAATAATTTTCATGTGTCACCTCTTTAATAATTGAGACTTATTATAACATATTTATTCTTCATACACAACTTTACTATTTTCTATTAATTCCATCATTTCTAATTTAGTTAATTCTTTTTTTATCTTTAAATATATATTATTATCTTTTGTAAGTATATTAACTTTATCTAATAAATTAAAAGGTATGTCATCTATCTTGTATAAAAACTCAATATCTACTGTTATTAATCTCATATCTACTTGATTTTTATAATAATCATAGTATTCTATATCCTCTTTTTCTAAATGAAATACAACCCCATAATATTTATCTATATAAACAGTAATATCATAGAAACCTTCTATAACAACTTCATATTTATTTTTTAAAGTTTTAAATAATTTCTTTAAATATTTTTCTAAATCTTCTTTTGAATTAAAGTCAATATTGTATATTAATTCCTTTTTAATATATATATCTAATGTAAAATCATCAATAAACTTAATATTCACTTCAATCACCTATTTTATAGTATGAAAAAAGAACAATTAAGCTACATTGTTCTTTCTATTTTTTCATATATTTCTTTTTTACCTATTTTAGTAACATTAGAGAACATTACAAAGTCATCTCCTACTACTAAATCTAATTCTTCAAGTATCATATTTCTTTGTTTTTGTTGAAGTGTAATACCTATTTTATCTGTTTTAGTAGCAACTATTGTTACTGGGATTTTATAATGTTTTAAATAATTATACATCATTAAATCATCATTAGATGGTTTATGTCTAAAATCTATTAACATAAACACTTGTTTTAAATTAGGTCTATTTTGTAAATAATCTTCCATCATTAAACCAAATTTCTTTTGTTTTTTCTTACTTAACATAGCAAATCCATATCCAGGAGCATCCACTAAATAAAACTTATCATTTACGTGATAAAAATTTATTGTTTGAGTTTTACCTGGAGTAGCTGATGTTCTCGCATAATTTTTTCTATTTATTAATGTGTTTATAAAACTACTTTTTCCAACATTACTTTTTCCTACTAATAAGTATTCTGATTGATTGTCTGTTGGATATTGACTTCGTCTTACCGCACTAATTTTTAAATCAACACTTGTAATTTTCAAATTACTTCACTCCTTTGAAAGATACAAAGATTATAACATGTTATGATTTTTTTGTCAAAAGTGTTATTTACTCCTGTTTTTAGTACTATTAAGTTTTCTTATATATATATCGTTAAATTGTTTCGTTAAAACTTTTATTTGTTCTAATCCAATTTGTTCTATTAACTCATCTATTAAAACTTCTATATTGTAACCTTCTTGAAGTAAAATTTTTATTTTTTCACGCAATTCATTTGATACAGTTGAATTATCCAATATATAATATAAATGTTGTTTATCTATTTCTTCTCCTTTTTCTTGTCTTTTTATAGCATCTTCATAATTTATTTGAGAATAAAAATGTCTATCTAAACTAATATTATTTTGTTTTGCAAAGTCGTTTATAAAATTCCACATATTAGAAGCAGCCATACCACTATTTAATCCATTAGAATATCCATTAGATGATATTAAAAACGAATCATAACCCAAATCACTTAGAACTTTAGAAACTGCAGCTTGCTGATTTCCTCTATATATATAAACATTAAATTTTTTTAATTGTTCTATAAATTCTAAATTATCTTGGTTTTCTCTAAAATAATTTTCATCTATTAATATAGTACACGCATTAGATAATCTCATATCATCATCAAAATAAACATCTTCTACTCTTAAACTTTTTAAAGTTTGATCTAAATGATATTTAAGTGGTTCAATAATGACAAAAGGTTTCCCTGAAAAATTTCCATAAGCGGTTGATCCAACTAAACCATTCAGAACAAAATGAATAGTCCTTCTGCAAGTTTCAAAACAAACATTGAACTCATCTAATTCTTTTGAGTATTTTTCACCAGCTTCTTCTGTCATATAAAAATTAGGGTGCTTTTCTTTTACTTTTTTCGATATTGCTTCACCCATAATTGATGATCTACCAAATTCATATGCATTTCCATTTATAGGTGTTTGAACTATACCATCTGTAGGAAATATATCAGTAGTTCTTACAAGAACACAATCTTTAATTGTATATTCTTTATTGTTATAATCTACAGAATCTCCATCTATTTCCATATTTGTTGTATCAATAAATTTTATTTTTTCTTCCATAAATACCTCCCTAAATAAATCATTAACAAAATATAATAAACTATATAAATTATATTACCAAACTTTATCATAGGAAATATATTCCCTATTACTATTAAAGTATTATTACTTAAATAATGAGTCATAAATAACGAGAATAATATATTGATTAGACATAATCCATAAAATATATAATTTGTTTTTTTATACTTAGTTTTAAAATTAATTATTGATGATACTATTAAATATATAATTGTATTAAAGAAATAAAAATATATATTATTTATTGGATTTGAAAAATTAAACTTTATTATATCTTTAATATAAAAGTAACCTATAATTATTAATATTATAATATTTAAACTTAAAACTATATACTTTGTTATTTTTTTCTCTTTATTAAGAATTAATAAAATTACAAATAATATAGAACTTATTATAATAGCAATAAAAATTTCATATTTAAAACAGTCTTTAAATAACTTTATAGTTTTAATTATATTATAATCTAAATTCATTTAATTAAGCTATCTCCTGTCATATCATTTGGTATATCGATTCCCATAATATCAAGTATTGTAGGAGCTATATCAGCTAATTTTCCATTCTTTAAAGCATAATTTTCATCTGTTACTATAAATGGTACTAAACTTGTAGAATGACTAGTTATAATATTATCATTATCATCTAACATATAATCACTATTACCATGATCCGCTGTTACTATCAAAGTATATCCTAACTCTATTGTTTTATTATATATTTTTCCAACACATTCATCTACTACTTCAACTGCTTTTACTGTAGCATCAAAATCACCTGTATGTCCTACCATATCCCCATTAGCAAAATTTAAAATAACTAAATCATAATTATCGATTACTTCAAGTAATTTATCAGTTACTTCATATGCACTCATCTCTGGCTTTAAATCATAAGTAGCTACTTTAGGAGATGGAATTAATATCCTATCACAATTAGGTAAATCTCTCTCTACTCCTCCATCAAAAAAGTAAGTAACATGTGCATATTTTTCTGTTTCTGCAATTCTTAATTGTTTAATTCCTTTATTAGATAAATATTCTCCTAACGTATTATCTAATTTTTGATGATTAAAAGCACTCTTGCCTATTACTTCATCGCTTACCGGCATCATAGTAACAAGTTTTATATTTTTAAATATTTTATGTGGAAATTCATTATAATCTTTATTAGTAATAACTTTAAATAATTCTCTTAATCTATCCGGTCTAAAGTTGAATACAAGTAACCCATCATTATCTCTAATAATACCTTCTTTATCAACAAGAATCGGTTTTATAAATTCATCTGTTATATTTTCTTTATAACTTCCATTCATATAATCTATAATATTGGGTGCTATACGTCCCAATCCATTTACAATAACATCATAACTCTTTCTTATTCTATCCCAATTATTATCCCTATCCATTGAATAATATCTACCACTTACACTAGCAATTTTACCAAAGCCTATTTCATCTAACTTAGTTTGTAATTTTCTTATAAATTCAACTCCAGATGTAGGTAATGTATCTCTACCATCTGTAAATACGTGTATATATACATTTTCTATACCTTTTTCTTTACACATATCAAGTATTCCAAATAAATGATTTATATGAGAATGTATTCCCCCATCACTTAGTAGCCCAAGTAAGTGTAGTTTAGAATTATTATCTTTTACATGATTTATAACTTCATTTATATTTTGATTATTATATATTTCTTTATCTTTAATGGATTTAGAGATAAGTTCTAAAGGTTGATAAACTACTCTACCAGCACCTATATTAGTATGACCTACTTCACTATTTCCCATTTGTCCTTCTGGTAGTCCTACTGACTCTCCACTAGCATCTATCAAACTATTTGGATAATATTTAATTAAATTATCTAACACGATAGTATTTGCAGCTTCTACTGCATTACCATGACTTTCTTTTCTTATTCCAATTCCATCCATTATACATAGTACAACTTTTTTCATATGATCACCTATTTTAATTTTATCACAAAGGTCTTTTTCTTTCAATCAATACTAGATAAAATTTTAGTTAAATAATCTTTATCTTTTATTTTAGAAATAGCAAAACATTTCTTACCTAAATCTTTTAAACTAGTTGAAAAGCTCCAGATGATATAAAGTATTATCAATAATCAAAAAACGGTCATGAAATATATTAGAATATTTTATTTTTAAATTAGGATATTGCTTATTAAATTTATTTATATCTAATTTAGTCAAATAATGAGAACTTGTTACTAATTCTACACTTACATTTTCTTTCTTATACACTAACATATCTAATATACTTTTATCTATATAATTATCAATAATAATTATTCTATCATTTGCTTCTTTTAATAAATCTATTATTAAGCTATACGAGTCATAGATTTCTCCATTAAAAAATATTTTTTGTTTTTCTATTGTTTTAGGTTCTAAAGCATTAAAAATTTTATCAAAATTTTCATCATACTCTAACATTTTATATTCTACTGTCGTTAACCTTCTAAATATATCTTTATTATCATTTATAAATCTTCTCATACCTACAAAAGTATCCATTATTCTTATACTTACTTGAGTAGCTTTTTTTGATTTTAATATTGTCGCTAACATTGCAATCCCCTGTTCTGTGAATACTCTTGGATTATATCTTCTTCCTCCATATCCATTCTCTAAACTTGAGGTCGAAAAATTCGTCCTCAAGTTATAATATTCTTTGTCTGCCAATTTCCAACTGAATCTCTCAGGAAATTTTTCCAAATTATTTTTAACAGCTTCATTAATTCTTTTAGTTTCGACTCCATAAAGTTTAGCTAAATCTGAATCCAGCATCACTTGCTTTCCTCTTATATCATAAATTAAATTTTCTATTTTTATGTCTTCGTCTATAATTGCATTTTGCATTCCTTTAACCTCCCTACCATTATTATTCTACAAAACTTTTCTATTTCCTTTTTTTACTTAAATTTTTTTCAAAAAAAAGAGAAATTTTATTATTTCTCATATTTATAGTGCTTTTTATTATCATCAAAGATTCCTTCACATAAGTCATCCATAGTTACTCCTAATATTTTAGCTATCTTATACATAGAATAAAATGATAAAGATTTTTGACCACCTATACTAACTATATGTCTTAAATATTCATATGAAATATCTATTTCTTCTGCAAACTCCATAAGATTTACCTTTTTATCTTTGCACATTCTTCTAACATTAGTACCAACTATGTATTGAACATCATCTTTAGATTTAAACCCGCTTACCTTTTGCATACTATCACCACACATATTATCTCATACATGATTTTGAGAAGTCTGCAAACGAGGTATTTGCAAAAATCTATGAATATTTTAAGATTTCACTAATATAATCTATTAGATAGGACAGGAGGATTTTATGATAAATAAAAGAAGTTTATGGTTTTTAACACTTTTCAGTTTAATCTTGGTATTAAGTATTTATTATATTACAATGCCAAGTGAATTATTACTTACAACAAATACTACAGTAAATCCAGAAATTGATGAATCTACTGAACCTACTATCTCAGTAGAAGAAAGTGATTTACTAGTTGCTTTAAGAGTTGAATCTGATGAAGAAATGGCAAGTGAAATAGAAGAGCTACAGACAGTTTTAACAAACGCAGAATCTTCTGTTGATGAAAAAAATAAAGCATATGAAAAGATAAAAGAACTAAATGATACACGTGGTGAAGAAGAAAAACTAGAAAGTCAAATAAAAGAAACTTATAGTTTAGATTCTTTTATAAAAATTTCTAATAGTGGGATAAGCGTTACTGTAAAAAGTGAAGAACACGATAACACACTAGCCAACAACATAATGAGAACGATTCAATCTAATTATGAAGATTCAAAATATATAACAGTGAAATTTCAAAAATAATAAAACCACACTACCGGTGGTTTTTATTGTAGTTTTATAAAAACTGTGATAAAATCTAATTATAAGTAGGTGTTTTATGGAAGAATTTTGGAAAAATTTAAAATTTGCTTGGAAGTATTGTAAGGATCAAAAATCAAAATTAATTAAGTATATTATATGTAATATCTTCTCTATGATTATAAGCATTGTTATTCCAATGTTAAGTGCAAAAATTATAGTCGAACTTACTAATAATGAGTTCTATCAATTAATTTTAATTGCTATTGCTATATTCTTAATAGAAAATTTAAGAAATATTGTAAATAATAGTGGAAGATATTTTGCTCAAGTAATTTATAGAGAAAGTTTTATAAACATACAAACAGAATTAGGCAAAGAAATATTAAAACTTGAAAATAAGATAATAGATGAAAACAGTTCTGGAACATTTATCCAAAGATTAACTAACGATACTAGTAGACTTGCTGATATATTTAATGTATTAAACATTTATTTAACAAAAATAATTACTGATATTGGAATATTTGGAGCTATATTCCTTATAAATAAAAAAGTATTTTTATTTATACTTATTGCAGTTATAGTTTTATATATAATAGAAAATACGAGAGTTAAAAAATTTAACGAAAAAGATAAAATATATAGAAGAAAACATGATAGAATTTCTGGATTTGTTGGAGAACTTGTAAGAGGTATTAGAGATATAAAAATGCTTAATGCCGAAGATAGTTTTATTGATGAAATGCATAATAAAATTACTGATTTAAATTACGAAAGATATAAAATGCAAGATGTAGATAGAAAGTTTCATTTACTAAGAGGCTTTACTAGAGATTTAACAGATTTATTATTAATAATTTTATTAGTTACTTTAATTATTAATAAAGAACTTACAGTCGCAAGTGCACTTATTATACATAACTACTCTAATAGATTACCATCTATAATAGATTCTATAGGAATATTGCTTGAAAAAGTAAAAGATTTTAATCTTTCATCAACTAGAATATTCAACATTATAAATAGTGATAAATTTAAAAAGGAGAAATTTGGTACTACTCACCTACCTAAAGTAAATGGAGATTTTGAATTTAAAGATGTAGAATTTGCTTACGATAAAGAAAAAGTATTAGATAAAATAAATTTCAAAATAAAAGCAAATGAAACAGTAGCTTTTGTAGGAAAAAGTGGTGCGGGTAAAACTACTATATTTAATCTAATTTGTAAAATGTATGATATAAATAAAGGGGAAATATTAATAGATGGAATAAATATTAATGAACTTGATAAAGATTCAATTAGAGGTAATATTACTATAATTAGTCAAAATCCTTATATATTTAATTTCAGTATAAAAGATAATTTAAAATTAGTAAAAAAAGATTTAACCGAAAAAGAAATGATTGAAGCTTGTAAACTTGCTTGCCTACACGATTTTATAATGAGTCTACCTGATAAATATGATACTATTATTGGTGAAGGTGGAGTTAACCTATCAGGAGGAGAAAAACAAAGGCTTGCGATTGCTAGAGCTTTAATTCAAAAAACAGAAATAATTCTTTTTGATGAAGCTACAAGCGCTCTTGATAACGAAACACAAGCTAATATTCAAAAAGCAATTGATAATATGAAAAATGAATATACAATTTTAATAATCGCTCATAGATTATCTACAATTATTAATTGTGATAGAATTTTACTTCTTAATGACGGCAAAATTGAAATTGAAGGAACACATAAAGAATTACTAAAAAAATCTAAAATTTATAAAGAACTTTATGAATCCGAAATAATAGATAAGAAAATCAATTGATTTTCTTTTTATTTTAGGCATATACAATCACTTAATAAACTTTAGAACATAAAATAATATGAGAAAATATAAACCACTCTATTAGGAAGTGAGGTAAAAATGAAAAAGAGCATTTTAACTAAAAGAGAAAAACAAGTATTTGAAATGCTAATAATAAATAAAACGACTAAAGAAATAGCTGATAGTTTAAAAATAAGTGAAAAAACAGTTAGAAACCATATTTCAAATGCTATGCAAAAGTTAGGTGTTAAAGGAAGAGCCAGTGCTGTAGTAGAATTACTTAGACTTGGAGAAATTTCATTATAAAACGTATTTTATACGTTTTTTTTACATACATTTAATTAGGTGATTTAATGTTAAAGAATATATATACAAAAAAATTAATTGTTTGTGCAGTCGCACTATTTACTATAATGCTTATTTATGTTATTCCAACAAATGAAGAAAAATTAGATGTTAAAGAAGAAATAAATTATGTAAATAAAGAAGTTGAAACATCTACTATATTTCTACTTGATTCCAATAATTATCTTGCCAGTACTGAAATAGTTACTAATAGCAAAACCATAGAAGAAAAAGCTAAAGAACTTTTACAAGCACTCATAATAGATAGCAATAAGCAAGATAGTATCCCAAACGGATTTAAAGCTCTTATTCCCGCAAATACACAAATACTTAGTTTAACCTATAATAAAGGTCTTATTAAAGTAGATTTTTCTCTAGAACTTATGAATACTAATATAGAAAATGAAGAAAAAATTATTGAAGCTATTGTTTATACATTAACTAGTATTAATGATGTAAAACAAGTAATAATTTATATGGACGGTGAAATCTTAACTAAACTGCCACAATCTAAAATTACTCTACCCTCTACTTTAGATAGAAGTTTTGGTATAAATAAAGAATATAATTTAAATAGTAATAAAAATATTTCTAAAACTACTATATATTATATAAGTGAATTTAATGATAAAGAGTACTATGTACCTGTTACTAAAGTTACTAATGATGATAGATCCAAAATAGAAATAATAGTAGATGAATTAAGTAGTAATAATGTATATAAAACTAACTTAATGAGTTATTTAAATAGTAATACTGAATTACTTTCTGTTAATGAATTGGAAGAAGAATTAGTAGTTAATTTTAATAGTGCGATATTTAATGATATAAATACCAGTGAAATATTAGAAGAAGTAATATACACTATTTCAATGTCAATAAATGATAATTATGAGGTAAATACGGTTGTTTTCAACGTAGAAGACAAAGAAATTTGCAAAAAAACGCTTAAAAGTATTGAATAATTTATAAATTTATTATATAATTATCTTGTTCCTTTTGGAGCAAGATGTCTCAGTAGCTCAGCTGGATAGAGCATCGCCCTTCTAAGGCGAGTGTCAGGGGTTCGAATCCCTTCTGGGACACCATATTGATAGGAAACTCGAACTTTTCAAATTTGATTGTTTAGTTCGAGTTTTAATATACCTTAAAATATGATAAAATAGTTATAAATTATGTCAGGAGGTTTTAATGAAACAGGAAATAATAAAATCAGAATTAGAAGTAAATGATAATAAAATTAAAGTTATAACAATAAATAATAAAGAATTTATATCGTTAACAGATTTAGCAAGATATGCAAATCCAGAAGAACCTAAAATACCAATACAAACATGGATGAGAAATAAAGATGTTATTGCTTATTTAGGATTATGGGAACAATTAAATAACGAAGATTTCAAAGGTCACGAATTTACAACCTTTGAAAATTTAGCAGGAAAAAATAGTTTTTATATGTCGCCACAAAAATGGATTAAAGAAACTAATGCAATAGGTATTATTTCAAAATCAGGTAATAATGGAGGAACATATGCAAGAAGTGATATCGCATTAGAATTTGCTAGTTGGTTATCTCCAGAATTTAAATTATATGTTATACAAGAGTTTGAAAGATTAAAAAGAAATGAATCTTATCAGTATAAAATAGATTGGTCTGCAAATAGAATGTTAGCTAAAACTAATTATAGGATTCATACAGATTCAATAAAACAAAATATTGTTCCTAAATTAACTGATAAGCAAAAGAAATATGTTTATGCAGAAGAAGCAGATGTATTAAATGTAGCATTATTTGGAATGACCGCTAAAGAATGGAAGGAAAAAAATCCAAATTTAAAAGGTAACATAAGAGATTATACAGATTTAAAACATTTATTAATATTATGTAATTTAGAAAATACAAATGCAGAGTTAATTAATGATAACATTCCACAAAAAGAAAGATTAATAAAATTAAATAATTCTGCAATTAGACAAATGAAAGTTTTAGAAAATGATAAAACAATTAAAGAATTAGAAACGTTAAATAAAAATCTAATTGAAACTAAATAATTAAAAAACGAGCTACAACTCGTGATAAAAAAACATTTTAAGCATAATTTTAGCAAGGTATAAATCCAAGCGAAAATTATGTTTTTATTTTCAAAACTTCGTAATGAAAATAAAAAGAAAAGCCACTTGAGAGTGTAAAAAGTAGATATAGCATAAACACTATATCTACTCTTTTTTATTTTAACTCTATTTTTTCTTTTCCACCCATATAAGGTTGTAATGCTTTTGGAATATTTATAGTTCCATCTTCATTATAGTTATTTTCAATTACAGCAATCATTCCACGTGGAGAAGCAACAACTGTATTATTTAAAGTAGCTACTAAGTAATTACCATTTTCACCTTTAGCTCTAATGCCTAAACGTCTTGCTTGTGCATCACCTAAAGTTGAACAAGAGCCAACTTCAAAATATTTTTGTTGTCTTGGGCTCCAAGCTTCAACATCACAAGATTTAACTTTTAAATCTGCTAAGTCTCCACTACAACATTCAAGAGTTCTAACTGGTACATCTAGACTTCTAAAGAATTCTACAGTATAACTCCACATTTTATTATACCAATCCATAGCATCTTCAGGTTTACATAAAACTACCATTTCTTGTTTTTCAAATTGATGAACTCTATAAATACCTCTTTCTTCTATACCATGAGCACCTACTTCTTTTCTAAAACATGGAGAGTAAGAAGTAAGCGCAAGAGGTAAATCAGATTCTTTAACAATTTGTCCTTTAAATTTACCAATCATAGAGTGCTCACTAGTTCCTATAAGATATAAATCTTCACCTTCTATTTTATACATCATATTTTCCATTTCTGCAAATGACATAACACCTGTAACAACGTCACTTCTAATCATAAAAGGTGGTACACAATAAGTAAATCCTTTATCAATCATAAAATCTCTTGCATAAGAAAGCATAGCTGAATGAAGTCTAGCAATATCTCCCATCAAATAATAGAATCCATTACCACTGGTTCTTCCAGATGCATCTTTATCAAGTCCATTTAAGGCATTTATAATATCAGCATGATATGGAATTTCATAATCTGGTACTACAGGTTCTCCAAATTTTTCAATCTCCACATTTTCACTATCATCTTTACCAACTGGTACACTATCAGCAATAATGTTTGGAATAACCATCATTTTTTCCTTTATTATTGCTTCTAACTCTTCTTCTCTTTTTCCTAACTCATCTAACTCATTTCCATACTTAGAAACTTCTTCTTTAACCTTAGCAGCCTCTTCTTTCTTACCTACTCTCATAAGAGCTCCTATTTCACTACTCTTAGAATTTTTTAAAGCTCTTAAATCATCACCTTTTTTCTTACAATCACGGTATTCAATATCTAATTTTTCTATTTCATCTACTAAAGGTAATTTTTCATCTTGAAATTTCTTTCTAATATTTTCTTTTACTAATTCTTTGTTTTCTCTTATTAATTTAATATCTATCATATTATCCCTCCTTAAAACAAATAAAAGACTACCATTAGGAGTGCCTAGCACGGTACCATCCTAACAATAGTCTTAATTAGTATAACGGCATGGCCGGAAATGTTTACATTTCTCTTCAGAGTAGATTCATAAAATACAAGTATTAACTCTCACCAACCGTTAACTCTCTTAAAAATAATATTTTATTACTATTCTCCTTCATCGATTTATGTAAGTATTTTAACACTTATATTTTTTTTAGTCAATATTATTTATAAATATATTGATATGACTGCTCTTTAGTTATTTCCGATTGTTCTACTACAGGTTGAGTTTGATATTTATTTATTAAACTATTTTTCTTTGCTTTACCAATTCCTTTTGCAAATAATCTAAGTACCCTTTTTCCTTGTTTAGTATTTGCTTTCGTATATATGTCATTAAATAAACTTTGAACTTCTTCTGGTTTCATTCCCTCTTTACAAGCTTGATTAACATAATTTATATAATCTCTTTGCATACTATCACCTAATTTTATTTTAACCAATTATATTTTTTTTACAATATTAATTTTTATATTTTTTAAAGTTTTACACTTCATAGGACAAAATATGTAAAGCATATAATATTTTGAGGTGTTTCATGTTTAATTTTATTAAAAAATTATTTAAAGATTTTTATATTTTCAGTGCGGCTTATTCTAATAATAGTTTTCCTGATCCCTTAACTAAAGAGGAAGAAGATTTGTATGTAGAAAAAGCAAAATTAGGAGATAAAGAAGCTAGAAGTAAACTTATAGAGCACAATCTAAGATTAGTTGCTCATATAGTAAAAAAATATGATTCTAAAAATGAAGATACTGATGACTTAATAAGTATAGGAACTATTGGACTTATTAAAGGAGTTGATAGTTATTCTAAAAAGAAAAATACTAGATTAACTACATATGCAGCTAGATGTATTGAAAATGAAATTCTTATGCATTTTAGAAACAATAAAAAAAGAAGTAAAGATATAAGTATAAATGAATCTGTTGGTTTTGATAAAGAAGGAAATGAAATAACAATACTCGATATATTAAAAACTCCTGCTCCAGATTTTGCACTAGATATTCACAAAGAAGATAATATTACTGATTTAAAAAAATATCTTTGTGTATTAACGCAAAGAGAAAAAGAAATTATTATTGACAGATATGGGCTTTATGATAATGATGAAATAACTCAAAAAGAAATAGCAAAAAAATTAGGTATATCTAGAAGCTATGTCTCTAGAATAGAAAAAAGAGCCCTTACTAAGATGCTTAGAGAATTTTTAAAAAACAATAAAGATGTTTAATCTTTATTGTTTTCTTTTAAATAATTATTAAGCAATTCTATTAATTCTTCCTTAGTGTTTGTTTTAAATATTTTTTCTTTTAATTCTTTACCGTTTGGTAACCCTTTTAAATACCAAGCAGCATGACTTCTAATCTCTAGCATAGCCACTTTATAAGCTTTAGTACTCATAAGTAATTCTAAATGTCTTTTAATCATATCTATTTTTTCTTTTAATGTAATTTCCTTAGGAATTATACCTTTTTCTAAATATTCAACACATTCTTTAATAAGCCATGGATTACCAAGTACTCCTCTACCTATCATAATAGCATCACAATTTGTTTCTTCTATCATCTTTTTAGCATCATAACAACTTGTTATATCTCCATTACCTATTACAGGAATATTAACATTATTCTTAACTTCTTTAATTATATTCCAATCAGCCTTACCACTGTACCCCTGTTTACGTGTTCTTGGATGAACTGTAATAGCACTAGCTCCCGCACTTTCTATCACTTTAGCAATTTCAACTGCATTAATACTATTTTCATCCCATCCACTACGTATTTTCACAGTTACAGGTACTGGAACACTTTCTACTACACTTTTAACTATCTCATAAACTTTTTCAGGATTTTTTAATAAAGCACTTCCTGCTTGGGCACCTATAGCAACTTTAGGTACGGGACATCCCATATTTATATCTATAATATCAGGTTGCATATTTTCATATACATATTTAGCAGCTATTACAAATGATTCTTTATCACTTCCAAATATTTGTTGACTAATAGGTCTTTCATAATCAGTCATATAAAGCATATCAACAGTTTTTTTACTTCCATACATAATTGCTTTATCACTAACCATTTCAGCAACTATTAATCCTGCGCCCATATCTTTTATTATAGTACGATAAGCACTATTAGAAATACCAGCCATAGGAGCAAGTACTACATTATTTTTTAATTCTACGTTTCCTATTTTGAACATAATATCACCACAACACCTAAATTATATCATCAAAAAAACTCTTATTCAAGAGCTTTTTCTTCCTTAATTGATAGCATAAGTCCTATTAAAACATAATAAATAGGCGCTATTTGAATAACATTTATATTAGTAAAGGCCTGAATACTATAAGCTATAAAACCCGAAAATAATATAACCATACTTTTATTCTTTGATTTTACACCTCTTATAAATGCTAATACCAATAACATCATATATGGAATAAATCCTATTATTCCAGTTGAAACCAATGTATGTAAATAAACATTATGAGCATTATCTACTATTCTAATTCTCGTAGGATCTTGATTATACACCTTGTGTAAATTATCATATCCTACACCAACTAACCAATTATCTTTAACTACATCTAAAGTATTTGTCCATATCCTAATCCTTCCTGTACCGCCTGTCATAATAGTTTGTTTAATTTGACATAATTCACAATATCCATTATCAAAAGATGTTTTATTAATATACATAGTAGCAACATACATTCCAGGTACTAATAATACAAGAATTCCTACAACTATTAATTTTTTTAAAGGTAAACGTTTTTTTATTAAATAGAATATAATCAAAAATACCGTCATTATTATAAATGTAAAAATTGGACCAGATGACTGGCAATTAATTAATGAAATTAAAAATAATATATATATGATTATGTTCTTCAGCGTTATTTTTTCTGTTAATAAATAACAAGTCATAATTCCTAAGCAAGTTACCATAAGGGTTCCAAAGAAATTATGATGACCACAAAAACCTACCGCCATTTTTCTTCCCATATAATATCTTAAAATATGAGTTGAATTTGTATATACTTGTAACATAGCATAAATTGCATTTATTATACCTATAAATAAAATTAGTTTTATAAGTTTTTTTACATCTTCTTTTGATGCATTAACTTTCCAGTTCATACATAATAAATAATAACTAAATACACATACAAAGCCTTCATGTCTATATTTAGAACCCCAAAAAGACATCTTTGGTTCTACTGCAAAAACTGTACATAATAATCCAGCTACAAACAAAGCAATAAGTATATAATCAAATATATCTAACTTTCTTTTATTTTTAATTATATCATATATATATATACCTAATAAGAAAGGACAACATATATATATAACTATTGCAGGATTTACAGAACTAACATTTTCTATGATACCATATTTAACTAAATAATTAATTAAAATAGTTGTAAATTGTACTAAAAATAATATACTAAAAGTTAATACATATAATATATTTTTTTTGCTCAAAAGTTTTAATATATTTTTTTTGCTCAAAAGTTTTAATATATTTTTTTTATTAATTTCAGTATTCATAATTTGTTTTATCTTTTTTAACATATTACCACCTACTATAATTATAGCATACTAAATACAAAAAAAGAATAATTTTTCAATTATTCAATATTATAATAATTTATCTATATCCTTTGGAACTTGATCAGTAACTACCGCATTTATTATTTTGTCCTCTTGTTCTTTTGATACACTTTTACCAGTCATTTGACTTAATGTTTGAATAACTTCCCTTAAAGTTCCTTCATTTTTTAAATCATTTTGTTGTAACTTTCTAGCAAGATCCAAAATAGTCTCCTTACCTACATTAGTTTTTTTCTCTATTCTGTTAAAGAAAGAATCAGAAAATGCCATAAAAAAACCTCCTACATTAATATATGTAAGAAGGTCTTTTTTGACACTATTGTTGACCTTTACTTTTAAAATTTATAACTATTGGAGTACCACTAAAATCAAATGATTCTCTTATTTTATTTTCTAAATATCTTTCATATGAGAAGTGCACTAAACCTTTACTATTCACTTGAATATTAAATGTAGGAGGATTAGTTCTTACTTGAGAAGCAAAATATATCTTAAGTCTTCTTCCTTTATAAGAAGGTGGTAAATTAAGTTCATATGCATCACTTATAACCTTATTAAGTAAACTAGTCTTTATTTCTTTTCTAGTATTTTCATAAGCACTTAATACCTCAGGCATTAAAGTATGTATACGTTTTTTAGTTTTAGCACTTAAAAATACTATTTTAGCATAACTCATAAACGCAAAATTAACAGCTATGTCATCTTTCCATTTCTTTATCGCACTATCTTTATCTTCAATTAAGTCCCATTTATTAACTACTATTACTATAGCCTTACCTGCCTCTAAAGCATATCCAGCTATATGTTTATCATGCTCGATAATACCTTCTTCAGCATTTATAACAAGCACACATACGTCACTTCTATCTATTGCTTTTAAACTTCTAAGTAAACTATACTTTTCTACATTTTCATATATTTTACCACGTTTTCTCATACCTGCAGTGTCTATTACTATATATTTTTCTCCATTATAATTAAATTCAGTATCTATCGCATCTCTAGTAGTTCCAGCTACATCACTAACAATAACTCTTTCTTCATTAAGAATTGCATTTACTAAACTACTCTTTCCTACATTTGGTCTTCCAATTATAGAAAACTTAACTATATCATCATTTTCATCTTCTTCAAACTTAAGAAAATTACTAGTAATAGCATCTAATAAATCATAAATACCATCACCTTGTTCTCCACTAACCTTGATATAATCATTAAAACCTAATTCATAAAATTCATACTCAGTTTCTTTAATCTTTTTACTATCACATTTATTAATAGCAACTATAACTTTATTAGATACTTTTTGTAACATATCACGAACTAAAAAGTCATCACTAGTTAATCCATCTTTACCATCAACTACAAATACAACGATATCTGCTTCATCAATAGCTAATGTTGCTTGCATTCTTATTTCTTTATTAAAGTCTTCACTACCAAGTTCAATACCACCTGTATCAATTAAATGAAATTTATAATCTCCGTAATTAACACTTCCATAAACTCTATCACGAGTAACACCTGGAGTATCTTCTATTATAGATAATTTCTTACCTACCATTTTATTAAATATAGTACTTTTTCCTACATTAGGTCTTCCTACTAAAGCAACAACAGGCTTTTTCATAAACTCAGCCCCTTTCCAAAACAAAAGTATTATATCAGAAAAGAAAAAAAAACTCAATATTTTGAGTTATTGAGTTTTAATTATATATTTATCCTAATGTCATTGTTGAATTTGTTTTTGCTATAGATGTTGTTTCACCTGTTAAATGACAATCAACTACTAAATTATCCTTAGCATTACTTCCTGTTACAGTACATTCAACTCCTTCTGCAGTTATTTTTCCTGTTTCCCATTTTGCATCTGGCATATCTTTAGCAAATTGAGTTTGAACAGCAGTTAAACTTGGAGTCTTTCCATCATTTGCCATATAAGCACCGGCATATGATTTTTCTACAGTAGATACAATTAATTTAGCTGAATTTTCATAAGCTCCTGTTCTTGCGTCATCAATAATGTTTAAGATTACTGGAGTAGCGATTAAAGCGATGATTGCTAAAATAACGATTACTGCCAATAATTCGATTAATGTAAAACCTTTATTTTTCATTTTCTCACCACCTTACCTTTTTTCTACAATATAACTATAACACGATTTGTTATTTTTTGTCAATAACATGGATTGAATTATTTATCGAAATTGATATAACATTCGACAATTTTTGTATGATAAAATCTATTTCTTTTGGTGTAACCATAAGGTTATATCCTATTGGATTTAATACTTCATAAAGTAATATTTGTAGTTCTTCTTCATTTAAAGTACCAAGAAGTCCTAATAATTGTTCTTTATCTTCTTTATTCTCTTTTACTTGTTTATTTAGATAATTTACGTTATTAAAAGTTAACTTACTCTTTGGATTATTCATATATTCTTTATTAAAAGCATAATTTTTATATATAAAGTTTATAGTATCAGATACAATAACTGTAGCATCTACTACTGTTGGAACTCCTATAGCGATTACAGGTATACCTAATGTTTCAAAGCTAATTTCTTTTCTTTTATTCCCTATTCCACTTCCAGGATGTATACCTGTATCAGTTATCTGTATGGTTTTATTTAATCTTTCGATAGATTTACTAGCTAATGAATCAATGACAATTAAATAACTAGGTTTTATTTTTTTTACTATTGCATCAATAATATCACTAGTTTCAATACCTGTCTCTCCCATCACACCAGGATTAATAGCTGATAGTCTTTTGTAATTATCAGAAAGTTCATTTAGTATATATAAATGATTAGTAACAATTATATCATTAACTACAAGTGGTCCCAATGAATCTGGAGTTGATTTATCATTACCAAGACCTACAATAAGGCCAAAGGAATCTTTATTTAGTTTTAACATTTTCTTTAATATAGAAGTTAAAACATTAATTATCTTTTCTCTATTATCCCTGTCAGTAACATCCTCAAATTCAAGTGTGATATATTTACCTTTCTTTTTCTTTAATACATTATTATCACTCAAGCTTACATTAGTTACAGTTATACCATCTATAATCTCAGTCTTATGTTTAACACCTTCTAATTCCTTTTTTTCTTCTACATAATCTATAGCTAAGTCTGTTCTTATCTGATATTTACTTAAATCTACTTCTTTATTCATAAAATCACCCTTATTATTTTTAACAAATTTGTTTATTTTATTGCATTTTCTTTATTTTTTTGTTAAAATATGTGTATATGTGACTTGGAGGTGAACTTATGGCAAATATGAAAAATGC
>JAFTRC010000024.1 GCA_017462455.1 Bacilli bacterium
GTCTGCCAATTTCGCCACACTCGCAAATAAAAAATGGTGGATCTTGTAGGACTCGAACCTACGACCGCCCGGTTATGAGCCGGATGCTCTAACCAACTGAGCTAAAGATCCATCGACTTAATTAATATATCACATATTTTAACAAGTTGCAATACTTTTTTGAAAAAAAGTTAGAGCATCCGATAAAAAGTTTAAATTATTGTGACTTATTACATATTATGTATTAGTAAAAAATATATTTAAATACATTGAAAAAATTGACAAATAATATTAAGTGTGTTATTATATACAGCAATCAAGGGGGAATTGATATGAAGAATATAAGATTCTATGAAACAAAAAAAAGATTAACTGCATTTGTTCTTATGGGAACTATAGCACTTAGTACAATTACATTAACAAGTTGCAATAAAAAAGAAAAAGAAGAAACAAGTCAGACTTCAGTAGAAACTATACCAGAAGAAGCAACTGTAAATACTGTTAAAGAAAATATAAAAAAATTATTTCCAGAAATGAATGATGAGATAGTAGATGATACAACACTTATTCTTTTATTAAATATACTTGCTAAAGAAGATGAAAATGGAAAAATAAGCGCTGATGTTATTTCAAATTTCAAATCAAAAATAGATTCAGATAATATAATGGATAACTTTAATGCATTTTTAAGTCAATTAGAAAATGGAATGATTAAAGAAAACAAGATAATTTCTATGAGCAATGTTTTACCACAAGAATTAGATAATGATAAAGTTATATTATCTCATATTGAAAAAATAGTGGAAAATATTAAAAATAGTACAGATAAAGCAACTATTAATAAAGAATTTACTAAATTAACTACTTTATTTGTAGAAGAAGATGAATTAGAAGTAGATGGATTTAAATTTGAAATTAGAGATTTAACAAATGGTTCTAGAGCGCTTGCTCAAGCTTATGCAAGAACAGCTGCTTATTTTGCAAGAAATTATATAACAGAAGAACAAGCAGAAAGAATGGATAACAGAACTAATAATCAAAATAATAAAGCTTATATAAAAACAGATTTAGAAGTTTTAGGTAATCAAATAGATGAAGTATCTGAGATAGATGTAGTAAGTGCATTTGATAATCAATATTTAGCTGTTGAAAATTATATAGATACTAAAGTAGATTTATCATCTGGAGATGAAAAAGATTTAGTTAATTACCTAAATTTAAAATACTTAGCTTCTGATAAAGTAGCAACTAAAGATAAAAATCAAATTTTAAATGGATATGAAGAAGAAAAGGTTAATGATGTTATTTTATCTATAGATGCCATCAATACTTATAATTTAAATAATCAAAATGATATAATTACTTTCTCTAATTTATTAGTAGGGGAATATAAAAATACACAAACCGGACAAATAGATAAAGTGGCGTTAGATTTTGTTCAATACAATTCTATAATGCTTTTAAATACCGTAGAAAAAGATGCTAAGTTTACTGATATATTTAACAATCCATATTTCCAAAATTTAAAACTATATATAATGAGAAATGATTTTACTCATAAATATAATGATGGAGATGTAAAAGTTCAACATGAAGAAATAAGTGGTGGAGCAAATTTAATTAATAATGAAATTATAAGATATACATTAAGTAAATTACCACAAGTAAAAGGTTTAGAAAGCTTTGTTGAATTATCTAAAACTAATTTAGAAGGATCTATTCAATATGTTCAAAATATTGTAACAGGTGAATGTGAAAAAGCTGAATTAGAAGAATTTGTAAAAACTAAATAAAAGTGTTAATTAAAACACTTTTTTTGTTAATAAAAATAATTATTATGATATAATTAAATAGGAAGTGATTATATGAAAATTTACAATACATTAACTCGTAAAGTAGAAGAGTTTATTCCAATTAATAAAGATAAAGTTAATATGTATACTTGTGGTCCAACTGTATACCACTTTGCTCATATAGGTAATCTTAGAACTTATATAATGGAAGATGTTTTAGAAAAAACTTTAAACTATATAGGTTATAATGTAAAAAGAGTCATGAATATTACTGATGTAGGACATTTATCTAGTGATGCTGATACCGGTGAAGATAAAATGCTAAAAGGCGCAAAAAGAGAAAATAAATCAGTTTTAGAAATCGCACAGTATTATACAGATGAATTTAAGAAAGATTGTGATAAATTAAATATAAAATGGCCTGATACAGTAATACCTGCTACAAGTATGATAGATGAATATATAAAATTTATACAAAAACTTGAGAATGAGGGGTATGCATATTTTAAAGGAGGCAATGTATATTTTGATACATCTAAATTAAAAGAATATTATGTTCTTACCAATCATACAGAAGATTCACTTATTGAAGCAGTAAGAGATGATGTTGAATTAGATGAAAATAAAAAAAATAAAACAGACTTTGTATTATGGTTTACTAAATCTAAATTTGATTCACAAGAATTAAAATGGGATTCACCATGGGGAATAGGATATCCAGGATGGCATATTGAATGTTCTTGTATTTCTTTAAAATATTTAGGCGAATACTTAGATATACATTGCGGTGGGGTAGATAATATATTCCCACACCATACAAATGAAATAGCTCAAACAGAAAGTTTCATAGGTCATAAATGGTGTAACTATTGGTTCCACCCAGAACACTTAAATGATGCTAGTGGCAAAATGAGTAAATCTAAAGGCGAATTTTTAACAATCTCACTTTTAGAATCTAAAGGATATAATCCACTTGCTTATAGATTATTTTGTTTAGGTTCTCATTACCACAAACAATTAGTATTTACTTATGAATCTTTAGATAGTGCAGCTAATGCTTATAATAAATTAATTAATAAAATAAAAGGCATTACTAGAGATGATTCAATTATAGATAATGAAAAAATTAAAGAATATCAAGATAAATTTAAAAATGAATTAGAAAATGATCTTAATACTTCTAATGCAATAACTGTACTTTATGATGTATTAAAAAGTGAATTAAATAATAATACTAAATTATATTTAATTGAAGATTTTGATAAGGTATTAAGTTTAGATTTATTAAAAAAAGATGAAATAGATAGTGAATTATTAAACTATATAAATCAAAAAATTGAAGAAAGAAAAAAAGCTAAAATAAATAAAGATTATGAATTAGCTGATTCTATTAGAAAAGAATTGGAAGAAAAAGGAATAATGCTTAAAGATACAAGAGAAGGAACTACATTTCAAATTATGTAGTTTCTTTTTTGTAGGGTTATATGTTATAATTGATATAGGTGAATATATGAATGGAGTATTAATAATAGATAAATCGAAAGATATTACAAGTCGTGATGTAGTAAATACAGTAGTAAAAAAATTTAATACAAAAAAGGTAGGCCATACAGGTACTCTTGATCCTATTGCTACTGGCGTACTTGTAGTATGTGTTGGAAGTGCTACTAAATTAGTAGACGAATTAACTTGTAATGATAAAGAATATATTGCTAGTGTAGAGTTAGGGACTTTAACAGATACACTCGATAATACAGGAAAAACATTAAAAGAAGAAGAGTGTATTAAAACAAAAGAAGAAATAATAGAAGTATTAAATAGTTTTAAAGGTAAATATTTACAAGAAGTTCCAATATATTCAGCTGTTAAAATAAATGGAAAAAAGTTATATGAATATGCTAGAGAAAATATTGAGATAGAATTACCGAAAAGAGAAGTAGAAATAACAGATATTGAATTAATAAGGGATATAGAATATCATAATAATAAAACTTTATTTAAATTTAAATGCAGTGTTTCTAAAGGAACTTATATTAGAAGTTTAATAAGAGATATTGCTATGAAATTAAATACAATAGGTATAATGACTGATTTAAGAAGAACAAGACAAGGTAAATTTAAAATAGAAGATTCTGTTAATTTAGATAATATAAGTGAAAATAATTTGATTAATATTATTGATATATTAGATTATAAAAAAATAGAATTAACTAGTAATGTAGAAAAAAAAGTATTAAACGGGGCTGTTATAGATAATATTTATAGTAGTGACGAAGTTTTATTTATAAGGAATAATGAAGCTATTGCCTTATATAAAAAATATGAAAAAGATGATAAAAAATTAAAACCATATAAAATGTTTAAAGGAGGAAGATAATATGACATTAGTTATTATGGCTGCAGGAATGGGAAGTAGATTTGGAGGTTTAAAGCAAATAGAACCGGTAGGTCCTAATGGAGAATTCATAATAGATTATTCTATTTATGATGCTATTAAAGCAGGATTTACAAAAGTAGTATTCATAATTAAAGAAGAAAATTATGATATATTTAAAGAGACTATTGGTAAACGTATTGAGGGTAAAATAGATGTTGAATATGTTTTCCAAGATATAAAGAATATTCCAGAAGGAGTAGTATTACCTAGTGATCGTGTTAAACCATTAGGTACAGGTCAGGCAATTCTTAGTTGTAAAGGGGTTGTTAATGAACCTTTCGCAATTATAAATTCAGACGACTTCTATGGAAGAGATGCTTATATGAAAGCTGCTAAATTCCTAAGTGAGGATACAACTGATTATGCAATGATAGGTTATTTAATCGGAAATACATTAACAGAAAATGGATCTGTTAAAAGAGGATATGCTGAACAAGATAATGGATATTTGACTAACTTAATTGAATCTAGTGTTTATAGAGATGAAGATAAAATTAAAGTAGAACCATTAGATGGAAGAGTTGGATTCTATGCTAAAGATGAAGATTTAGTTTCTATGAATATGTTTTGTTTTAAACCTGATATGATTGATTATTTAGATAAAAGATTTAAAAAGTTCTTTGATGAAAATCAAGATAATTTAGATAAATGTGAATATTTAATACCTGATGTAGTATTTGAAAGAATAGAAAATGACAATTTAAAAGTTAGAGTAGTGGATACTACTTCTGTATGGAAAGGTGTTACTTATAAAGAAGATAAAGAAGAATTAGTGAATTATATAAATAATTTAATAGAAAAAGGGGAATATCCAAATAATTTATATTAAAAAAGAATTAGAGAACTGCTATGACAACGTCGATAATTTATCGATGTTGTTTTTAGCTTTCTTTTAATTTTTATGTTATTATTATAGTATCAAAATTTATTTAATGAAATTCGTAGCTCATCAAGATTTTTAGGGTAATTATTCTTGATTAAGTATTTAAATTGACCATTGATTGTTTTTATCCGAAAATTATGTTTGTCTGTAAAAGGTACTGACATACTTGGAATTAGCTTCATACCAGTGTTTTTAAATTTTATCATACAAAAAATCTACACACTTTTTTTATTTTGTGTAGATTTTCTTTAAATCAATTCTTAGGTCTTTTTTCTTTTAATAATTTATTTATATATTTTTTATATTCTATAAATTCATTATCGTCTTTGTTTATTTGAAGAACATAATTAATTTTTCCATATAAAGAATTTAAATATTTAATTTCAGATATATTATTATTTGTAAATTCTAAATGAGATTCAATTCCATATTTTTTTATATAATATATTTGTTTTCTAATTTCTTTTCTATAATCTGATGATATTTGTAATTTTTCATTTACGACAATACCAGTAACACTTTGCCTATTTCCTTTTTTTATAATATGTGTTTTTGAATCATTTATTTCTAATCCCATTTTTAATAAATCTTTTCTAACTTTTTTTATAATTATTGAAGGATTAAAATTACCGGAAAAAGTTAAGTCATCAGAATATCTAGTATACGAAATGTTATTTTTATCACAATAGTCACCAATATATTCATCAAATTCTTTCATAACTAAATTAGAAATATAAGAAGAAGAAGGCGCGCCTTGAGGTAAATAATTATTATAAGTACAAAGAAAGGTTAGTAACATGCCAATTTCTTTTGGAAAATATTCTATAGGAAAGCAACTGTTATAGATATCAATAAATTGTATACTTTCAAAGAAATTTTTAATATCTAGTTTTAAAATAATATTTTTATTTAAGTGTTCCTTTGCATTATCTTTTAGGCTTGTACCTTTTTTGTATGCTTTTGCATATTTAGAAATAGATTTGTTATTTAAAATATTATTTAGTATTTTTCTTTGAATATTTTTTAATGTATAGTTTGGCTCATATATAGTCCTAAATTTGCCATTCCTTTTTTTAATTTTAAATATTTTATAATTATTTTCTATATTATTACTAATTGAATAAAGTTTATTTATATTATCTTTATCATTTAGTTTATTATCAAGTAAATTAAGAGATAATAAAAATTCTTGTACTTGTTCTTTTGTTATGTATTTCCACATTTTTATTACCTCCTTTAGAGCAATACTTAAGATATTGTAATATGGAAATGGACTAAAAGCGAAGCGACTACACAGGGTGTAGGTTGGTCCTTTGGAATATTACAATTATATATTATAGTTAAAATCGTACTTTAACGACTCGTTAAAGTTGGAATAAATCCATACACTATTGCTCAAAAATATAATAACATATCTTTATTTAAATGTAAAATAAAAAAGCTAAATAGCTTTTTAAATTTTTCTATATAATCCTATAGCTTTACCTAATATAAATACATTATCAAATATAAAAGGATCCATAGTATCATTTTCTGGTTGTAGTCTTATATGATCTTTTTCTTTGTAAAATGTTTTAAGTGTAACTTCATTTTCTTCAGTCATTGCAACTACGATCTCACCATTTCTAGCAGTATTTCTTCTTTCAACAATAACAATGTCTCCATCAAGTATTCCTGCATTAATCATACTATCACCGCTTACATTAAGTGTGAATACTTCTTTATCTTTTGGAACTAAGTAAGCAGGAAGTGAAAAATATTCATCTGGATTTTGAATAGCTTCAATAGGGTTACCCGCTGTTATTTTACCAAGAAGAGGTACTTCAATAACTTCTTCGTTCTTAGGTATAAATTCATTTTCTACCATAAGTTCTATTGTTCTATTTTTATTACTCCCTTTTTTGATATATCCTTTATTTGCTAAACAATCTAAATGAGCTTGAACAGTAGCTGGTGACGATACCCCAATAGCTTCTGCAATTTCTCTTACAGTAGGTGGGTATCCGTGTGATACTATATATGTTTTAATAAATTTTAATGCATCTTCTTGACGTCTAGTAAGTTTTTCCATAACTTTCCTCCAATTCTATTTACATTTTAACACATAACTTTACAAATGTCAAACATTTGTTCAAATTTTAATAAAAATATATTGACACGAATAAATGTTCGTGATATGATTAATACAGAAAGAAGGTAATAGTATGGAATTAGTTAAAAGTAAAGGTATGGTTATTTTTTTAGTAGTAGTGTTGGGACTTACAATTATAAGTTCTATTAATACTAAAAAGTATGATGAAAGAAATAAAGATATAGAAGAATCTTATATTTCTATGAATATAAAATAACATCCTTTATTTAGTTAGGATGTTTTTTTTTAATATTTTTTGTTTATTATGTACATATGGTTTAAAATCAAAATCTAAATAGGTATAATTTTCTGTTGGCATATTCAAATAATTATCAATATGTTTTTTTGCAATATCAGATATCTTATTAATTCTTATAGTTCCTTTTTCAGTTTGAACTAAAGGTATAATATATCTTTTTTTAGGATTGATATTTACACAATATTTATTTTCTACTGGTATAGGACTAGAATAAACTTGGTCAACTTGTTGGAATTTTTTAAAGCTTTCTGATAAGTATGGATCTTCACAATTTATTATTTTTTCTATAATTTCTTTTTCTGAAAATCTATATAAGTCATCGACAGTTAAGAAACCTGCATTATTCATTGATTTACAAATATCAGCTAAAAATTGCATAACTGTTTTATCTTTATCACTTATCCATTCAGGCCATAATTTAGAAATAATATTAATATATTCTTCACATACTTTTTTATTTTTAAATACTAATTCATCAATTCCATCTTCGTTTTTATCAATAACAACATTATCATAAATCTTTCTAATTTTATGTAAATCCCATACTCTAAAAAAAGTTAAACCACTTGAAAAATTGTATTCAAATCTATCAGCAGATAATTTAGGAGTATCATTATCAGCGATTGGATATCTTTTATAATTATCAATTTCTTCTAAATTTATATTATCTCTTTTTAAAAGTTGCATAATTTCTTTTGAATTTTTAATAATCTCTGTTGTTTTTTCTTCTGTTGATTCTTGTTTTTCTAAATCACCATTCATAAAATCAATACAATGTTTAAAAACAGGTGTTGCAATATCATGAAATAATCCAGCAAGAGTTTGTTTTTTATCATGTGTAAAATGCCAAATAATAAGTGCAACAGCGACACTATGATCTAAATTAGAATACCAATATTTTAAATTAAAACATTTAGAATAATCAGTTCCACAACTCATACTTATTTTATGTATTCTTTGCATTTCAGGAGTATTAATATAATCAAGTAACCAATCTGGAAATTCATTAGACAATATATTAAAATATTCTTTTATTTCATTATTAAGATTATTATAATAATTATTCATTCTATCACCTTACTGAATATGATAACATACAATAATTATCATTATCAAGGATTTTAAACTTTTTTTAATATTTTTTTAACACAATATAAATCAAATAATGTAACAAAGATTATATTAATGCTTGTCGCAATAAGTAAACTCCATAAACCTATTTTTAAGAATGAAAATATAAATAGTGAAAGAGTTCTAAGAATCATTCCTATCAAAGTTCCAGTCATAGATAATTTAGCGCTACCCATAGCTTGTAAACTACTCGCTATAGGTGATTGGATGTAGTGGAGTAAGCAAATAGGCGCAATTACTTTTATATATTCAATACCTTTGTTAGTGTTAAAAAGGAATTTAAGTAATACTTCTGGAAATAATTCAAATATAATAGTTGCAGGAATACCTATAAGTAAGCAAAAGAAAATTGCTTGCTTTATTTTTTTACTTATATATTTATAATTACCTTTTACATAATTTTTAGATACTATTGGAATGAGTGCTTGTGATATTGCTCCTGTAAAAAAGGATGGTAATAACACCAACTGCATAACATATCCATTTATAATACCATATTCATTAACTATAAAATCATTTGTATATCCAACTTTTAAAAGTACAAACGTAATTATAATAGGTTCTAAAAAGTATCCAATATTTCCAATTAATCTACTACCAGTAGTGGGAAGTGCTATTTTAAGTAATCCTTTTATATTTTTTTTATTTGGTTTAAGCTCTTTTTTGTCACATTTAAAATTAGGTATTAAAAATATAAATATAATAATACTAGATAATTCACAGAATATATTAGATAAAATTACAAATGCAATCGCATATTCAATACCTTTACTTAAGAAAAAAGGAATACCAATAATAATAAATATTAATTTAACTAGATCTTCTATAATATTAGTAATTACATGAGGATACATTCTTTGTTTAGCAAAGAAATAACTTCTAAGACAATTAGATATAGTTATAAAAGGAAGTACAAATCCAATACTAAGAAGTCCTAAAGTAAGCCTAGAATCATTAAGTAAATTAGTACTTAAGAAATTACAAGTAACTATTAAAAATAGCAAAATTAAAATATCTATAGAAAGTGACATTATAATAGATGTAAAAATCAAATTTTTAGTATTGTATTTATCACTTGCTATTAAAACATTTAAAGCAGTTGGAAGCCCTAGTTGCGCAATACTATTAAGTAGTAAGAATGTAGGCATAATCATTGAATAAAGGCCAATTCCTTCAGTCCCTATAACTCTTGTTAAAACAATTTTGATAAGCATACCAAGCATCTTGGTAAAAAAACCACCAATAATTAATATTAAAGTAGATTTGATAAATTTATTTTTCATAGTACAAGTTTATTCTAGTAAGTAATAAAAAAGTACAAGTTGTATAATTTTTTTTATTTAAAACAATCAAAAAAAGTTTAATTTTTGGAATGTTGTAAAAATTAAGGTGCAAATTCACAAAATTGCTTATTTGATTAATATTTTTAAATGTGATAGAGTGTGAGCGAAAGGAAGTGACCTAAATACTTATTATAATGTTGGTAGGTTGCTTGTAGCAGCTCAAGGTGGAGAAGAAAGGCTAAATACGGAGATGGATTAATTAAAGAATATTCAAAAAAATTAATGAATGAAGTTGGAAAATAATATAATTATAAAACTTTATTTAAAATACGTAAATTTTATTTATTTTTTTAAAAAGTCGCGACAGCATCACGACAATTAACTTGGAGTCATTATGTAGAATTATTAAAATTTGATGATATAAATAAAGTTAATTATTATATAAATATTTCAATTAAGTTGAATCTTAGTGTAAGAGAACTTAGAAACAAGATAAAAAGTAATGAATATAAAATAAAAATAGGAGATAGATATAATTACATAGATTTATTATTATTTAATTATAAATATAATTGCTTTGTAGTGGTCGAACTAAAAATAACAGAAATTAAAGCAGAACATATAGGGCAAATAAAAAAATATATGAATTATATAGATAAAAATATTAAAACAATAAATCAAGAAAAAACTATGGGTGTAATAATAGTAAGAAAAGATAATCAGTTTATAATGGATTATTGTAGTGATGATAGAATTTTTAATACAATCTATAATTTAATTTATTAAAAATATTGACTTTGATAAACTATATTTTGTAAAATAATTAATAGGAAGTGATAAGATGCATTTAAAAGATAAAATTCATGTATCATTACAAGAAAAAGCACTTGATAAAGCAATATATGAGTTAATAGGACCTTATGGAGATTACTACATAGATGATTTAAATAACAATATTTATTTTAATTTTAAAAGAGAAAAATTAAAAATGTTAGAAAAATTAGAATTTAATTTACCATCATGTGATGATATAAAAAAATTAAATCGTAAAAAATATAGAAAATTTGATGATAGTTGGATGAATAAAATAATCTATAGTTTTGAAATTTTAAACAAATCTTCTATGTATAATGATGGAATTAATGATGCTAAAGATTTAGTATTGACTGCTGAAGAATCGGATATAGTCTTGAGTTATAGTGATTTTAAAAAAATTAATATACAAAGTAAGGGCAATGTTAGAATACATGATTGTTCTTCAAACTCTGATATGAATATATCAGCAAAAAATATAAAAATAGAGAATTGTACTAGATTTTCTACTAATTATATAAATTTAAATGCTGAATACGTTGAATTTAATAGAACGTTTATGATAAATATAAATGATTTAAATGTTAATTCACAATTGATTTCATTTAATAATACAGAAGTGATGTATTCAAATAATATAACACTTAATTCAGATATGATAGATACCAAAAAAACAAATTTAAAAGCGCAAAACAAAATAAAAATAAACAATACTAACTGTGATGATATAGAAGGTGTATATGCTCCTAAAATAATATATAATGGGAAAGATGTAACTTATAGTGATGAAATTTTAATGCCACAACTAAAGAAACAGTTATTAGAGGATTTAAATAAAATAAAAAAGAAAGTAGTATTAATTAGTGAAGCAAAGTTACAGGAATATATTTATGGACGAAAAACAGAATTGCAAAAAGAACCAATTACTAAAATACTTAAAAGATAAAGAGTAATAATTTACTTTTTATCTTTTTTAAGTTATAATTAATTCTGTGGTGATATTATGGATAATTTAATATTAATTAAATATGGGGAATTAACGACTAAAAAAGCAAATAGAAATACATTTATTAAATTACTTGCTAATAACGTTAAAAATATATTAAAAGGAGAAGATTTTAATATAAGATTCGATAGAGTAAGAATGTATATTGAATGTAATAATGCAAATGTTATAGTCCAAAAATTAAAAAGAGTTTTTGGTATTCATGGTATAGTTATATGTCATAAAGTAAATACTAATGTTGAAGATATAAAAGCTAAAGTATCTGAGCTTTTAAAAAAAGAGACTTTTAAAACATTTAAAATAAATACTAAAAGAGCCGATAAATCTTTTGAAATAAAAAGCATGGATTTTAATAATATAATTGGTGGACATGTATTAAGAAACTTTGATGTAAAAGTAGATGTACATAATCCTGAAATTATTGTTACAATAGAAATACGTCCTGAAGGAACATTTATTTATACAAATGAAATAAAAGGTATTGGAGGATATCCTGTAGGTGTTCAAGGTAAAGGAATGTTGATGCTTAGTGGAGGAATAGATTCTCCTGTAGCTGGATATCTATCTTTAAAAAGAGGAGTAGATTTAGAATGTTTATATTTTGAATCACCACCTCATACAAGTATTCAAGCTAAAAATAAAGTATTAAAACTTGCTAGTATAATAAATGAATATTCAGGAAATATAAAAGTAAATATAGTGCCATTTACAAAGCTTCAAGAAGCTATTTATAAAAATGTACCAGATAGTTATGTAATAACTATTATGAGAAGAATGATGTATAGAATAGCTGAAAGATTATCTTTAAAACATAATTGTAAAGTTATAATAAATGGTGAATCAATTGGTCAAGTTGCAAGTCAAACTTTAACAAGTATGAGTGTTATTAATAGTGTAACCAATTTTCCTGTAATTAGACCTGTTGCTTGTATGGATAAAATTGAGATAATTGATATTTCTAAAAAAATAGAAACTTATGAAACAAGTATTCTTCCTTATGAAGATTGTTGTACTATATTTTTACCAACTCATCCAGTAATTAATCCTGATATAAATAAATGCTTATTATATGAAATGAGCTTTAATTATGAAGAATTAATTGATGAATGTATAGAAAATATAGAAACAATAACAAACTTAAAACAAGAAGAAAATACTGATTTATTATAAAAGAAAAAATTACCAATAAATTTGTTGAATAAAAAATCTCTTTGTACACAAATTATAAATGTACAGGAGGTGAAATTATGAATAATTCAACAAACAAATTTGTTGTACCTGGAGCTAAACAAGCAATCGATAAAATGAAATACGAAATCGCTAGTGAATTAGGAGTTAACTTAGGTCCTGATGCTACTTCAAGAGCTAATGGTTCAGTTGGAGGAGAAATCACTAAGAGATTAGTTCAAATGGGTGAACAACATTTAGGTGGAAGCACTTATACAAAATAAGAAAATGGATAGCTAAATGGCTATCTTTTTTTATAAAAATCACAATAAAAAAATAGTATTTATATATGGAAGGAATTTAATAAGAAAATGGATACTATAGAAATTTTAAATACTATTTAATTAATGTTTAGAGAAATTCTTTTCCCTTTATTATTGTTTACTAATAAACTTCTTTTATTAGTAGTAGAAATTTCTAATCTTAGAAATGCTTTGCTTTTTAATGATTAGATATATTTGTTAAAATTCCAAAAACTTTCATAGTAATAAATTTGTATTTGTAAATAATAATAATGAGGTGAGATATATGAGTAGAAACAACAAATTAGTTGTACCTGGATCTAAACAAGCTATTGAAAATTTAAAATACGAAATAGCTAATGAATTAGGTATTAAATTAGGTGCAGATACATCAAGTAGATTAAATGGTACTGTTGGTGGAGAAATGACTAAACGATTAGTTAAATTAGGTGAACAATACTACAGTAACGTAAATAATTATAAAACTAAATAACAATATATTTTCGTTAACAATTAACTTTGTTAACGATTTTTAATATTGAAAACATAGACAAATAGTCTTGGATAGTGTAAAATTAATATAGTAGAGGTGAATCATGAATATAGAAAGTATAATATATGGAGCGCTTTTAGTAACTATATTAATTGTTTTAATAGTTTTAATAATTTTTATTAATGAAAAGCCAGAATACACTACAAGATTCTATAAATATAGAATAAAGTATGATGTTAATTTAGATAAATATTATTCTATGCTAAAAAAACAAAAAATAGTTATATTTAAAAAGAAAATAGAGTTACTTTATTTAAAAGTGTTATTGAAGTTAAAGAAAGGTATATAATATGGAATTAGATGTGTTTTTAAAAATTATGTTAATAGGAGTCTCTTTATTCGCATTAATATTTTTTGTATTTGGTTTAGCAAGAATAGATTGGGATACTGATGTTGATTCTGTTTTAAATATATATAGAAGTGAATTAAAAAGAACTGAAGAAGAACTTAATAAAGGCAACAAGAAAATAGATGAAATAGAAAAAGAAATTTTTAAATGTAAAAAGAAATTAAATAGATTATAATTGATTGACTATAATCTATTTTTTTTATATAATTAATATAGTAAAGAGGGTAGATAATTATGAAAAATAAGAAGTTATATTTTTTAATACTTTTTATAGTATTGATATTAGTATATATATTTTTTTCTATGACTAGTGTTAGTTTTAAAGAAAATGTAATGATGGATTATTTGTTTTTAGGACTTATAATACTGATTGGACTATATTTGATATTTTCTAAAGATAGTTTGAATGATTTAAAAACAAAAAATCAATTATTTAATTCTATAGTAGAAAATTCACATTCTGTTTATATAATGATTAATTCTAAAACTAAAAAGGCTATGTATGTATCTAAAAATATAGAAGAAGTTTTAGGAATAAGAGTAAGTGAAAAATTAGAAGATGTAGTATTTAAAATATTGAATATTCCAGTAATTAAATCTGAATTAAATAATTGGGATATGGTTAGTGAATATGTAGGACAAATGATTGAATATGATAATCCTAAATATAATCATCAAATGTGGATTAAAGTTAAAATATTTCCATTTAAAGACAGGGAAGAAGAATATTATGTTATTCAAATATTAGATGCGACTAAAGATCATGATCGTCAGCACTTACTTATTTCACAAGCAACTGATATTAAAGCTCGTGAAGTTAAATTAAATCATATCACAGCTTCGTCATATGATTTTGAAATGAATATAAATTTAGTTACTAATTCATATGATTTAAAATATTTTAAACTAGATAATTTATACTTTGGTGAAGAAAAACGTGGTAATTATAAAGAGGGTTTAAAAGAAATATTAAGCTATATAAATGAACATGATAAGGAATTATTTTATTCTACTTTATCACTCGAAAATTTAAAAGAAAGATTTGCTAAATATGAATTAGATTCTATTCAAATTAGATATAGATTAGGTAATGAGGTAAAAAATAATACTTGGTTAGAAAGTACAATATTCTTTTTATCAAATAGAAATAAAAATACTGTATCTGTTTTAACTAAGAATGTTACTGAAAATGCAGAAAGTATTAGAGAACAAAATGTTATGCTACAAAATGCTTTAAATGAAGCTAAGATAGCTGATAAAGCAAAAACAGATTTGATATCAACTATATCTCATGAAGTAAGAACTCCTTTAACTAGTATTATGGGACTTAGTGAGTCTTTATTAAATAAAAAATTAAACAATGATGTAAAGGAAGATATTGAAAATATAAATACATCTTCGCATGATTTATTAGACATAATAGATAACTTATTAGATCCATCTAAAGTAGGTAAAAAAGAAATTAAAAAGAATGAAAAACAATATAGTATTTTAGAAATGTTTAAAAAATTAGAAAAAACTACTAAAGAATATATTGGTAATAAACCAGTAGAGGTAAATTTAATCTTAGATAGTAATTTACCTGTTGTACTTTATGGTGATGATAAAAGAATATCTAGTTCATTAACTAAAATATTAAATAATTCTGTTAAATTTACTAATGAAGGTAATATTGATATACACGTTAGAGGAGAAAAAAAGAATTCTAATGTAAAATTAATAGTAGAAGTAAGTGATACAGGAATTGGAATGGATAATAATAAAATTAAAGAAATTATTAATTCTAAAGATGATACCACAGGATTTGGAAATGTTAAAAATTTAATGGAGATATTAGGCGGTACTTTAGAAATTGAAAGTAAAGTAGGCGAATATACTAAAGTAACTGTTACATTTATTCAAAAGATAGTTGAAGATAATAAAGTAAGAGAAATGATGAATAATAATAAGAAAGCTGAAGAATTTAGTTTAAAAGGTAGAAAAGTTTTAATAGTAGATGACAATAAATTAAATTTAAAAGTTACAAAAAGATTACTTGAACCCTATGAGTTAGATGTTACTTTATTAGAAAGTGGAGAAGAATGTATAGATTTAGTAAATGAACAAAATAATTTTGATTTGATTATGTTAGATCAAATGATGCCAGGTTTAGATGGTATAACTACATTAAATAAATTAAGAGAAATAAACAGTTTTAATACTCCTATAGTAGTTCTTACTGCAGATGCTATGGAAGGACAAAAAGAAAAATATTTATCAAGTGGATTTGATGATTATATTTCAAAACCTATAGATAAAAGCGAACTTAGTAGAGTTTTAAAAAAATTTTTGAAGAACCATGAATAGTGGTTCTTTTGTTAAATTTTACAAATTCTAATATATATGTTATAATAGACACCGTCTTCTAAAGAAGAGGAGGAATTATGAAAAAGTTTATTAGTAAGCAGAAGAATTGTTTACTTAGTATGATAATACTAATAATCTTATGTGAGCTTTTGCTTAAAATAGATAATAAGATTATCCAATCGTTAGGTATTTGTTTAACACCTTTCATAATTATATTTGGAGTCTTATTCTTAAAAAATGATAAACAAAAAGATATTAATAAATAAAAGGAACGTTTGTTCCTTTTATTTATATAATTCTAATTTTAAGTTTTCTAAGTTTTGATTCATTAAAGTAATGTAATTAGTTTTTTCTGTATCAACTTCATATAAATTAGTCATTGTGTAAAGTTCAACTGATTCAACGTTAGTTCCATCAACAACCTTACTAATAGTATCATTTTTTTCTTTTCCATACTTAATATAAATATAATTACAATCTCCATTATTAATTAATTTTTTTGCATCAGCAATATTCTTATCAGTTACTGTATCTTCGTCTAAAGAAATAATTTCAATACCATATTTTTCTAAGAAAAGAAATGCATCGTCACTAACAATAATAGTCTTATTTGAGGCCATCTTGGCAGCTGAGTAATAATTACCATCTAATTTAGTTAATTCAATTTTCAATGTTTCATAGTTAGCTTCTATTTCGTTAATTAGATAAGTATTATCTATGTATTCTTCAAATCCAGTTTTAATATTATTAGCTATAGTTAATAATTTGTTTGGATCTAACCATAATTCTTCAATAGAATTTTCTAATTTCATATTAGAAGCAACATCTATTATTTTTAAATCTTGGTTGTTTTTTCTCATTGGTTCAATATAATTTTTTTCATCAGATAATCCATTAAAAATAAATAAGTCACTGTCGCTATATTGTTCGAGTAATACGTCTGTTATTTCAAAATCAATAATTTCTGAATCACTTGGATAAATACTATTTATAGTACTGTGTTCTCCATATAAAGAGTTAACTACATATTCTATAGGATATACGGATGTAGAAATTGTTATATCTTCCATAGAATCATTATTAAAACAACCTGTTAAACTTATTAAGATAATTGTCATAACTAAAATTTTAATTTTTTTCATAAATTTTCTCCTTTTTTACAGGATCATATCCACCAGTAGATAGTGGATTACACCTCATTATTCTTTTAATTGTAAGAATACTACCTTTAATACTACCATATTCTTTTATTGCTTCAATACCATAATTTGAACAAGTAGGTATGAATTTGCACTCACCATGTGATGAAAATGGTAGTAATTGGTATACTCTTATCAACCCAATTAGTATGTATTTCATTTTAACACCACTATCATTATACTAAAAAACGTATAAAAAGTAAAATAGGAATTTCTATTTTTATAAAATTTTGATATAATGTTATAGGTGATATGTATGGAATTACTAGAAAAACTAAATATACCTTATAAAAATGTAAAATTATATGAGAAAGCTTTAACTCATACTAGCTATGCTAATGAAAATAATGTTACTAGTTATGAAAGACTAGAATATTTAGGGGATGCAGTACTTGATCTTGTAATAAGTGATTATTTATATAAAAATACAGAACACGAAGAAGGTAAGATGACTAAGCTTAGAAGTCATTATGTATGTGAGAATGCTAACTTTGAATATTCTTCTAGATTAGGATTAAATGAATATTTAAAATTAGGGCATGGTGAATTAGAAAGAGGAGGAAAATATAGAAAGGCGATAGTAGCTGATATATTTGAATCTTTTGTAGGAGCTATGTACTTAGATTTGGGATATGAAGAAGTTAAGAGATTTATATATAAACACATAATACCTTTAATAGAAGATAAAAGTATAGAGTTCTTTGATGATTATAAATCTGTATTACAAGAATTAGTTCAAACAGATAAAAAAAGTTTAGAATATGTTATTATTGATGAACAAGGACCTGCTCATGATAAAACATTTACTGTAGAAGTTAAGATTGATAATATAGTATATGGCAGTGGTACTGCTCACAGTAAAAAAGAAGCAGAACAAATAGCTGCACATGATGCACTTAAAAAAGCTCAAAATGGAGTTTTTAGTAATTGATAAATACATGTTAATGTGTTAGAATAATTAAAGAAAAGAGGAGATATAATGGGAAGATTTCCAAATATAGCAGCTGCTAAAGCTAAGACAGGAGCAGCTAAAGGTAAATTATATGGTATGTATGCTAAAGAAATATACCAAGCAGCAAAAAATGGTGGAGTTACTCCAGAAGGTAATCCTGCTTTAAAAAGATTAATAGAAAAAGCTAAAAAAGAACAAGTACCAAGTGATGTAATAAAAAGAGCTATTGATAAAGTAAATAGTGGTGCTGGAGAAAACTATGAAACATTAACTTATGAATTATTTGGACCAGCAGGATCTACATTAATGGTAGAATGCTTAACAGATAATGTTAATAGAAGTGTAAGTGATGTTAGAACTGTAGTTAATAAATGCCATGTAAAAATGGGTGCTATGGGTAGTGTTGCTTATATGTATGATAATTTATGTACAGTAGGATTTACAGGACTTTCTGAAGATGAAATAATGGATGCTCTTATTATGAATGATATAGACTTTGTAGATATGGAAAATAATGATGGTAATACTTTAATATATGGTAATCCAACAGATTTATTTAAAATTAAAGAAGCTATATTAGGAGTTAAAAGTGATATAGAATTTACAGTAGATGAAATAAGCTTACTTCCAAAAGATAGAATTACTTTAGAAGGTGAAGACTTAGTTGAATTTAATAAATTATTAAATATGTTAGATGAAGTAGATGATGTACAAAATGTATATCATAATGTAGAACTATAACATTTGTAAAACACTTTACAAATGTTTTTTAATAAGGTAAAATATTTGTATTAGTTAGGGGGATTAAATATGTTTATACCAGTAGTGCCTTACACAAGAACAACAGTTATCAATAAAACTATTGTATATAGTGATACTGTATTAAATTTAAAAGATTTAGGAAGTAATATTAAAGTTAAAAGCATTCAAGATGTTAGTGAGTTTGAATTAGAAAGATGTTTAAAAACTATTTTTGAATCAAATCCAGATGTAACTTTTAATACTATTCAATATTCAAAGACTGCTAAAGAAGTTTATTTTTATACAGATAAAGAGATATCGACAAAAAATTGGGAATATAGTAAAATAACAGTTTATAAACCATTAAGTAATAATAAAGAAATATTAGAAGAAATAAAACATATACTTACACAGCAAAAAATCAAAGATAATGACAGCATTTGTATATATGAGGTATCAGAATTAATAAAAAGAACGAATGGTAGTTATGAAAGAATGAAAGATTGTTATTCAGAAATATTTGAAGATACTCTTTATAGAAAATATGGTAAAGTAAGAGTTGTTGTTTATAATTTTGATTACTACAAAGATGAATTAACGATTGGGTTTAATTATTTTGGAAAAGGTCTAGATTATGATGATATTACTTTTTCAAAACAAAATAGTGAGTTGTATTTAAAAAAATCAGAAACTTCAAGAGGTATGGGAGTTTTAGTTGCATTGAATAATGATTTAAATGAACTTTATGATAAGTTTATGAAATATTCTGGTTTTATGCAACAATCAAATTATAAAATTAAATCAGTAAATTCAAAATTTTTAGTTAATATTAGTCACAACGTAGTAAATGTAGGCACGCATGATAACTTTTGTTTAGAGTCTTATAGTTATAAAAATGATTTTTGCTATGAGTGTAATTCAAGTAGTGTTATAAGTGAACTTAAAGGTAATGAAGAAGAATTGTTTAAAAAAATATTTGTTAAAATTAAAGATTGTCCTAAATGGATGCAAGAACAGTTATATGAAATAAGACAAAATCAATTAGCCGAAGAACAAAGAATAGAAGATGAAAATAAATATCAAGAAATGAAAAAACAAAAAAGATTGGAATTTAGAAATAAAATATTTCCGTTTTTGAAAAAATAGAATGCCACAAATAATGGCATTTTTTATTTGTTTTAAATTTCACAAAATTTTCATGCAAATTTCATTTACAAACAAATGTTCTTGTGATATAATTTTTATACAACCAAAACATAAGACTTGATAGATAAAAATAATAAATTATATAAAGGAGGTTAGATAATTATGAATGAAATTAAAGAATATAATCAAAGTATTTTTGAAAGCATAAAACATATAGATGAAAATGGTAACGAATATTGGTACGCTAGGGAACTTCAAAACATATTAAAATATTCTCAATGGAGAAGATTTAAGGAATTGATTGATAGAGCTAAAATAGCTTGTGAACTAAGTAAAAACGATGTGTTTTATCATTTTGCCGTGTACGGCAAAACGATAAAAATGCCAAAAAATGCTATAAAAACAGTGGAAGATTATAAATTATCAAGATATGCCTGTTATTTAATAGTTCAAAATGGAAACCCAAATAAAGAGGTAATTGCTTTAGGTCAGACTTATTTTGCAATTCAAACAAGAAAACAAGAAATGACTGAAGAGTATTTTAAATCTTTGAATGAAGATGAGAGAAGATTAGTAGTAAGAGGACAAACTATTGATAAAAATAAACTTTTATATAAAGCCGCAAAAGATTCTGGTGTAGAAAATTATGGTAAATTTACTAATTGTGGATATAAAGGTTTATATGGTGGAGAAACTGCTAAAGATATTGCTAAAAGAAAAGGGATTAGTGATAAAGAAGAAATACTAGATTATATGGGGAGTGAAGAGTTAGCTGATAATCTTTTCCGTATAGTTCAAACAGAATCTAAATTAAAAAAAGATAAAATTGATAATGAATATGATGCGAATAATACGCATTATGAAGTTGGAAGTGCAGTTAGGGAAACTATAAAGAAATTAGGAGGTACTATGCCTGAGGATTTACCAACTCCAGAAAAATCAATTCCAGAGTTAGAAACAGAAAAATTAACAAAAATTGAAAACTAAGAAATGTCAAATATTGATATTTCTTTTCTATTATATTTAAAAAAATTTATTGTTAGTGTATAATAGTTATGGTGATAGTATGAAGAAAATAATTTTAATATTTATAGGTTTGTTTTTATTTATAAACGTAAGCGCTTTAGAAATTAATTCTAACAGTGCAATTCTATACAATTTAAATGACAATAGTGTCATATATGAAAAGAATAGTGAAGATGTAGTACAAATCGCATCATTAACTAAAATAGTAACTGCTATAACAGTAATAGAAAATGTAGAAAATTTAAATGAGGAAGTTATTGTTACCAGTAAAATGTTACAAGGATTAAATGGATATGCTAAAATGGGTTTAAAAGTAGGTAATAAACTTACATATATGGATTTACTATATGCATTAATGTTACCTAGTGCAGCTGATGCAGCTCAAGCTCTTGCTATAGAAACTAGTGGTGGTATAGAAGAATTTGCTAACCTTATGAATCAAAAAGTACAAGAAATAGGCGTAGCTAATTCTAAGTTTGATAATCCAGTAGGAATGGATAGTGAAAATAATTATTCAACTGCTTCTGATTTAGCTAAAATTTTAATTTATAGTTTAAAAAATGAAACATTTGAAACTATATTTAATAGTAATTCTTATAAAATAGAAAGTTTAAATAAAACAGTAAAGAAAACTTTATCTTCTTATGATATAGATACATCTATTATTAAAGGAGCTAAAACTGGTTATGAAACAATAGCTGGACTTTGTTTAGCTAGTACAGCAACAATAGAAGGTGTAGATTATTTACTTATAACATTAGGAGCAGATGATAGCGCTAAAAACCATGTAATAGATACCGTTAACATTTATGAATATTATTCTACTAATTATGGTTATATAAATGTATTAGAAAAAGATCAATTACTTGAAACTATAGAGGTAAAACATAGTAAGACTAAGACTTATGATATTATTGCTAAAGAAGACATTTCTTTGTATTTAGAAAAAAGTATTAAAGATAATTTAAAGTATAAATATGAAGGTATAGAACAATTAAATAGAAAAATAAAAAAAGGCGATAAATTAGGTAGTGTATATGTATTAAATAATGATGAGATTATTTATACTTATGATGTTTATTTAGATACAGAAATTAAATATTATAATTATGTTTTATATATTAGTATAGCTATAGTTATTATATTAATTATAATAGTTTTAAATAAACTGAAAAATAAAAAACGTAAAAAAATAAAATTAAAACATATTAAAAATTAATAATATGTGTGCTATAATTAATATAGGGGGGTAGAAAAGTATGACAGAACAAAGAATGGAATTTATGGCTAAAGCAGCTACTGATAGTTATTTTGCTAATTTAAGCCCGGAAGCTAAAGAATTTGTTATGTCTGATAAACAAGCTTTTTTATCAGATTATATGAAAACTTTTGATTTAGCTTTAGAAGAGGCAAAGAAAATGGAACAAAGTAGACTTCAACCATTTGGAAATGATGATTTAGGAAAATCATTTAAATAATTGTAAAGAAAGATTAAATCTTTCTTTTTCTATTTAAAAAAAGTAATAATAATGTTATAATTATAAGGGTGAGTATATATGGAAATAAATGAAATACTAAATATATATAATAATTTTAAAGATAATATAGATGATTTATGGAGGTCACTTTGACCCAGAGGTAAAAAAAGAAAGGATTCAGGAGTTAGAAAAAGAAGTAAATGACATTGAATTTTGGAATGATAAGAAACATAGTGAAGAAGTATTAAATGAATTAAATATTTTAAAAAGTAAATTATCTAAAATAGAAGAATTAAAGACTAATATAGAATCTAATTTAGAAATAATAAATATGATAAAAGATAATTTAGATGAAGACATGAAAGAGTTAGTTGAAAGTGACATAGAAAGACTAGAAAATGAAATAAATAGTGTAGAATTAGAATTATTACTTAATTCTGAATATGATAAATGTGACTGTATACTTGAAATACATCCAGGAGCAGGTGGGACTGAATCTTGCGATTGGGCAAGTATGCTTTATAGAATGTATACAAGATGGTGTGAAAAAAATAATAAAAAAATAGAAATGTTAGATTACCAAGATGGAGAAGAAGCAGGAATAAAAAGTGTATCTTTTATAGTTCATGGAATTAATAGTTATGGATATTTAAAAAATGAAAAAGGAGTACATAGATTAATTAGAATAAGCCCTTTTGATTCAAATAAAAGAAGACATACATCTTTTGCTTCTATAGATATAACTCCTCTATACAATAATGTAGAAATAGATATAGAAATAAAAGATAGTGATATTAGAGTTGACACATATTGTGCTTCAGGACATGGTGGACAAGGTGTTAATACAACTCCTTCAGCAGTTAGAATTACACATTTTCCAAGTAAAATAGTTGTTACCTGTCAAAATGAAAGAAGTCAAATAAGAAATAAAGAAACTTGTATGACAGTTTTAAAAAATAAACTTTATCAATTAGAAGTTGAAAGAAGAGAAAAAGAATTAAAGAGTATAAAAGGAGAAAATACAGAAATAAATTTTGGTTCACAAATAAGAACTTATACAATGTGTCCTTATACCTTAGTAAAAGATCATAGAACTAATACAGAAAATACTAATGTAGATAAAGTATTAGATGGTGATATAGATAAATTTATTTATGATAATTTGAAGTTGGGAGTGAGATAATGTTGTTTTTTAATAAACCTAAATTAATAACTACCGATATATTAAAAAAAATAAATGAAAGGGATAGAATAAAAAGATATTCATTCTTAGTAATAGGGTGTCTATTACTTGCTATTTCGTTTAATTTATTTTTCGCACCTAGTAAAATAGTTACAGGTGGGATATCTGGATTATCAATTGTTTTAGAAAGTGCCCTTGGTATTCCTTCATCAATATTTATAACAATAGCTTATATCTTACTTTTAATACTTAGTTATTTTGTTTTAGGGAAAGAAACAACTAAGTATTCTGTAATAGGTTCAATATTGTATCCATTATTTGTAAATTTAACTTCAGATATTGCAACTTATATACAATTTGATGTAAATAATATGTTACTTATATGTTTATTTGGTGCTATATTTAATGGAATAGGTTCAGGACTCACATTTAAATATGGATTTTCTACCGGTGGTAGTGATATAATTTGTCAAATAATATCTAAATATTTTAAAATATCTATTGGTAATGCAATAAGAATAGTTAATTTTATAATTATTTTAGGTTCAGGATTTTTTATAGCTAATCCAGGATCTTTATATGCTTGGGAAAATGTAATGTATGCAATTATCGCAGTATATATATCAGGTTTACTTAATGATAGAGTATTACTTGGTATATCAAGTTCTAAAGCGTTTTATATAATTACAGAACATGAAACTGCAATAAAAAGTTTCCTTATAAATGAACTTAAAAGAGGTGTAACAGTGCTTGAGGGACGTGGAGGATATACAGGAGATAGAAAGAAAGTTATAATGTGTGCTATACCTACTAAAGATTACTTTTTAGCTAAAGAAGGTATTCTTGAAATAGATAAAAATGCTATAATACTTATAAATGATGTGTATCAGTCATCGGGAATAGAATAGGAGAGAATTATGGATTTAATTAGACTTAGAGATGTAAAAAAGACATATAAGAGTGGTACTACTGCTATATATGATTTAGATTTAACTATAAAAAAAGGTGAATTTGTATTTATAATAGGTTCAACTGGTTGTGGTAAAAGTACTTTAATTAAAATGCTTTATAGAGAAGAAAAACCTACAAGTGGAAAAATATTAGTAGGTGGACTTGATGTAGGTAAAATAAAAAATAGAAAGGTTTATAAGCTTAGAAGAAAGATTGGAGTAGTATTTCAAAACTATCAATTATTACCTAACTCAACTGCTTATGAAAATGTTGCTTTTGCCTTAGAAGTATTAGGGATGCCTAAAGATGAAATTCATTCTAAAGTAATGAAAGTATTAGATTTAGTAGGACTTAAAAATAAAGCTAAACAATATCCTAATCATCTATCAGGAGGAGAACAGCAAAGAGTTGCTATAGCTAGAGCTATAGTAAATGGACCTAAAATTCTTATTTGTGATGAACCTACTGGAAACTTAGATCCTAAAACAAGTATGGAAGTTATGGAAGTATTACAAGCAATTAATGAACTTGGAACAACTATAATTATGGTTACTCATGATATAGATATAGTTAATAGAATGAAAAAACGTGTTGTATTACTTGATTCTGGTAGAGTTGTTAAAGATTATAAGGAAGGAGAATACGTAAATGAAGGCATTTAGAATACTTGGAAGAAATATACGTGATTCATTTAAAAGCGTATTTAGAAATTTTTCTTTATCTTTAGCTTCTATTTCTTGTATAACAATTACGCTTATAGTAGTAGCTGTATCAATTGTACTTTCTTTGAATGTTAACAATTTTACTAAAATAATAGAAAAAGATGTTACTATAGTTGCTTTTCTTGATGTAGATATTACTGAAAAAGAAAGAGAAGAAGTGTATGATCAAATACTTGCTTTGGATAATGTAGAAATGAATAATATCGAATATAGAGATAAAATGGATATTTCTGATGAAATGATGGAGTCATCTGAAATATTTGATAATATAATGAGTGAATGGACTAGAGAAGAAAGCCCAATACAAGATACTTATCAAATAAAAGTGACAGATATTAATTTAATAAATAAAACAGCTAAAGAAATAAAAGAAATAGAAAATGTAGATATAGTTAAATATGGTGAAGGAATGGTAGAACAATTAGTTTCTATATTTGATATAATAAGAAAAGCTACAGTAGCTGTAGTAATTGCTTTAATTCTTGTAACTGCATTCTTAATAACTAATACTATTAAAATAACTATTATGTCTAGAAAAAGAGAAATTGAAATAATGAGATTAGTAGGTGCTAGTAACATAAATATAAAAATACCATTTATATTTGAGGGATTAATACTTGGTATGTTTGGAGCTATAATACCTATAGGGATAACTATGTATGGTTATACAGCTTTATATGATCATTTTGGAGGACAATTATTTACTCAATTTATTCAGTTGATAGAACCAAATCCATTTATTTATTATATATCAATATTATTGCTTGCAATCGGTATGATAGTAGGTATGTTTGGAAGTTCTAGAGCAGTTAGAAAATATTTAAAAATATGATAGGAAGTAATGTGATATGAAAGAAAAAGGATTTACGTTAATAGAATTGTTAGCAGTAATAGTAATATTAGCTATAATAGCTCTAATCGCTACACCAGTAATACTAAATATAATAGATGATTCAAGAAACAGTTCAACTGAACAAAGTATAAATATGTATGGAAAAGCAGTAGAAAATGCAATAGCAGATTATATGGTAAATAATTCATCAAAAACAATCCCTAAAGGAAGTTATACTCAAACAAATAATGGAAAAACATTAAAAATGGGTTCAATTGAAATATCTGTAGATTATGATGGAAATAAAGTAGAATGTAATACAATACAAATAAAAGAAACTGGTAAAGTCTATTTAGCTAATTGTAAAGTAAATGGAACGGATGTTGATTATGTGTATGGAGGAGAGAAATCAACAGTAGAACCAGTCTCAACATTCTGTGTAGCTAAAAACAGTAGTGAAGCAGGAAGTACAACAATAGGAACAGAATATCAATGTGATGTGGATCCAAATTCAACAGAAGATAATTATACTTTTTATGTATTAAGTACTGAAGGAAGTAATGTTAATTTGTTGATGAACACGAACATAGCAGACGATTATACCTATGTTGACGAAGATACTATAGGGCGAGATGTAGAATCTTATTATAATTATGGTTCATCAGGTTGGTCAAAATTAAGCACAGAGGTAGCAACCTTAACATCATCTTGGAAAAATATAACACAATCTGCAAGATTACCAAAATTTGAAGAACTTGCAAACAAAAATGTGTGTGGAGTTAAAACAGAAAAAATAGATTACGTATATGATGATGATTATGATTATAATTATACGGAAGGATTATTTTATTATAGTAGATGTCCTGAATGGTCAAAAGGTAATTATTGGACAGGTACAAGAATAGGAGATACTGGCGTTTGGGCTATGAATACAGAATACAACACATTAGATAGTTTTGAAATTTTTGAGTTTTTCGACGGAGAGTTTAAGAATGTAAAATTTGGAATTCGCCCAGTAATAACTGTTTCAATATTTGATTTAAGTTAAAAAAGTCGTTTTATACGACTTTTTGCATACAATAAAATAGGTGATTGTATGTATTTAAGTGAGATTATAAAAGTAGTAAATGGTAAATATAATCTTAAAGATGATGTTAAAATAAAAGAAATAAAAACGGATACTAGAAAAATAACAAAAGGAGATATATTTATTGCTTTAAATGGCAAAAATTATGATGGACATGATTATGTAAACGAAGCTATAAAAAAGGGTGCAATTGCTTGTATATCAGAACAGGAAATAAATGGTAATTGTATTGTAGTAGATAGTACTTATAAATCTTTGTTTGATTTAGGAAAATATATAAGAAATAAATATAATATACCATTAATAGCTATAACAGGTTCTAATGGAAAAACTACTACTAAAGAGTTACTATCGCATATATTAAGTAGTAAATATAATGTATTAAAAAATCCAGATAGTCAAAATAATATAATTGGTGTATCTGATACTTTATTTAAATTAAATCAAAATCATGAAATAATAGTAATGGAATTAGGAACTAATCATTTAGGAGAAATAAGTGAATTATCTAATATGTGTAATCCTGATGTAGGTATAATTACCAATATAGGTTCTTCTCATTTAGAATATTTTAAAAAAAGAAAAAATATATTTAAAGAAAAATTAAGTATAAGAGATGGCATGAATAATAATAATTTAATAATAAATGGTGATGATAAATACTTAAAAAAATTAAAGTATTATAAATGCGGTTCAAATAAAAATAATGATTTAAGAGCCTATAATATAAAAGAAGAATTAGATAAGGTAACATTTAATATATATTTAGATAGAGAGTATAAAATAGTTTTTAATAATCCTGGAAAACATTTTATAAACGATATATTATTAGCTATAAAAGTAAGTTTATATTATAAAGTAAAAATAACTAAAATAATAAAGAAAGTAAAAACTTTTAAAATGACTGATAAAAGAATGAATATTATAGAATATAATGGAAATATCATAATAAATGATTGTTATAATGCTAGTTATGAATCTATTAAATGCGGATTTGAGTATTTAAAATTAGTAAAGGATAATAAGGTTATAATAATAGGGGATATATTAGAGTTAGGTAAACACTCAAAAAAAACTCATAAAAGAATAAATAAATTATTAAAAAAAATATCGAATAAAAAAGTATATACAGTAGGTAAGTATTCTAAATATATAAAAGGAAAACATTTTAAAGACTCAGTAGAGCTTATAGACTTTTTTAAAGATAATAAAATAGATAATAGTTATATTTATGTAAAAGGTTCAAGAAGAATGAATTTAGATGAAATTGTTAATTTTTTGACACACTAAAAGAGTATTATTTAAATACTCTTTTATCTATTTCCTCATTAATTTTATGTCTTTTCTTTTCAGTAGCTAATGTTCTTAAATAATAACTTTCTATTTTTATTAAATTTCTATCATATATTCCTAGATATTCTACCATCTTGTTTTTTATTTCTTGTATCCTATTACATTCTCCAGTAATAATAGCTACTTCAAAATTAGGATCAACTGCAAACATAAACAATATATAAGTTTCGGCATATCTATTATCCATATTTATACCGAACTCTTCCGGTCTTGTTCTCAATTTATTCATTATTTTAGTATATCTTTCATTTCTATATAATCCAGTATGTTCATTGTGTAGAAGTTTGTTTAAAATAAGTGAATTTGCTTTAAGATATAAAAGTCTTTTTTGAGTAACGCCTTTAAAATTAGCTTCATTCAAATGACTATAAAATTCATTCATATCTGAATGTATAGTATCAAAATATATAGGTCTATTATTAGCCATAGTATCTTCCTTTCTTCGAGCAAATATATTATATACTATTTTTATAAAATGTCAAATTATTTACTTATTCTTAGTATAATGTTATAATATATTTACTTTGAGGTGAATTATGAAAATTAAATATGAATTATTACAAAATGATACAAAAACTAAAGCTAGATATGGATTATTACACACAAACTATGGTACATATGAAACTCCAATGTTTATGCCAGTAGGTACTCAGGCAACTGTTAAAACATTAGCTCCAGAAGAGATAAAAGAAATAGGGAGTGGTGTAATACTTTCTAATACATATCACTTATGGCTTAGACCAGGAGCAGATATTGTAGATAAAGCTGGTGGATTACACAAATTTATGAATTATGATGGACCTATATTAACTGATAGCGGTGGATTTCAAGTGTTTAGTTTAGCTAAAAATAAAAAGAAAGATATAACAGAAGAAGGTGTACATTTTAAAAGTCATATTGATGGATCTAAATTATTTTTAACTCCTGAAATATCTATTCAAGTTCAAAATAAACTTGATAGTGATATAGCTATGTCATTTGATGAATGTATTCCTTATCCAGCTAGTTATGAATATGCGAAAGCAAGCACAGAAAGAACTCTTAGATGGGCTAAAAGAGGTAAGGACGTTTTTAATAACGAAAGACAGTCTTTATTCGGAATAGTTCAAGGTGGTGAATATGAAGATTTAAGAAAATATAGTGCGCTAGAAACTGTAAAGATGGATTTTGATGGATATAGTATAGGTGGAACTAGTGTTGGTGAAGGTAAAGATACCATGTACAAAATGATTGATTATGCAATAGAATATTTACCAGAGGATAAACCAAGATATTTAATGGGTGTTGGAGATCCTTTAGATATAATTGAAGGGGTAATTAGAGGAGTAGATATGTTTGATTGTGTACTTCCAACTCGTATAGCTCGTCATGGTAATGCATTCACTAGAAATGGTAAAATTAATATAAAAAATGCTAAATATAAAGAAGATTTTACTCCTATAGAAGAAAATTGTGATTGTTATGCTTGTAAACACTATACTAAAGCATATATAAGACATTTAATAGTAGCCAATGAAACATTTGGTCAAAGATTATTATCTATACATAATATTAGATTTTTGACTAAATTAACTGAAGATTTAAGAATATCTATTAAAGAAGATAATATACTTGAATATAAAGAAAAATTTATAGAAAAGTATTGTGGTGAATATGAGAATAGTAAATAAAAATTATATATTAAAAGGAAGTGTAAATACAAATATAGTTCTTATATCTGATATACATTATTATAATAAAAAAGATATAAAACATTTAAATAAAGTATTAGAAAGAATAAAAAAAATAAAACCTAGTTATATATGCATATCAGGGGATTTAACGGATATATCGTATATTGATGATGAAAAGTATCTTATAGACTGGTTAAAAAAATTATCTAAAATATGTAAAGTTATTATATCAATTGGAAATCATGAATTATATATAAGAAAAGAAGTCAATATATATGGAATAAATTATACTTTGTTTGATAAAATAGAAGCAATAAAAAATGTATATGTATTAGATAATAAAAGTGTAATATTAGATGGAATTAATTTTATTGGAATAACGCTACCTATAGATTACTATTATAACGCAAAAAAAAGTATTGATGATGATAAATATTTTAAAAGTATTGAAGGAAATAAAAAATATTATAATATATTATTATGTCATTCGCCAATAAATATAAATAACAGTGAATTATTGAAAGAAAAAAATATTGATCTTGTTTTATGTGGGCATATGCATGGTGGAATGGTTCCAAGAATATTTAGAAAATTTATTAAAAATATTGGATTTATAAGTCCTGAGAAAACTTTGTTTCCAAAAATAGCTTATGGACATATATTAAAAGATAATACCAATATTTTAATTTCTTCTGGTATAACAGTCGTTTCTCATATAAATAGATTTAGATTATTAAAGGAATTATTTTCTTCTGAAATAGTTGATATTAAAATAAAAATGTAAAACGAGTCTGATTTTGAAAAAAATGACTTGTTTTTTTTTTTTTTTGCGATACAATGGTAATGTCAAAGATAAGAGTGAGGTAATAAAATAGAAAAAGTAATGGTTGTATAACCAATAGTATTAAAAAAATAAAATTAAGTATAATAAAAGAAGATAATGGAGGAGTAAAATATGAATGATAGAAAGAAAAAATTAATGATAATAGTAGCTCTAATAGCAGTAGTAGGAGTATCAATAGGATTTGCATCATTTTCAAGTAGCTTACTAATTAAGTCAAGCTTAAGTGTAGATCCAAATTCAAGTGACTTTAGAGTAGTATTTTCAACAAGTGATTCAGAAGAAATAACAGATGATGTAGTACCAACAAAAAATCCAACAACAATAACAGCAACTAACGCAACAATAGATAATAGTGTAACCCCAACAATAGAAAATTTAAGTGCAACATTCATAAGTCCAGGAGATAGTGTAGTATATAACTTATATGCATATAATGCAGGAAAGTATTTAGCATACTTAAATAGTGTAACACTAAAAGGAAATAAGAGCTGTACACCAGGAGAAGGAACATCAATCCAATTAGCAGGACAAGCGTGTGAAGCAATATCGATTACAGTAAAAGTAGGAAATGATAGTTATAATAAAACAACAACAGGAATAACAGGAAAAAGTATAGGTGTAGGAAAAAGTACACCAATAGAAATAACCCTATCATATGAATCAACAGGAGCAAGAGCAGATGGGCCATTTGAAGTAGAATTTAGTGATATATCATTATATTATGCAACAGTAACAGGACAAGATGAAGTGTATGAAGGACAAAGCCAAATACTCTATACAGGAGAAATTTATAGAAATTCATCAGAAATTTTTTTAATGGACAATCATCAATAGAAGGTTGGTGTGCAGAAGCGGATGGAGTGAAGTTTTGTTTTATCTCTGAAGAAGAATGCGAGTTACAAACCGAAGGAATGGAAAATACTACATGTGTTCAAGGCTCAATGGAATATGAAACAGATGTAACAAATATAAGTCAAAACAATTATTTGAAACATGAAGTAGTAAATAATATAATAACAACTAGTTATGCATGTATAACGTATACAGAAAATGGAACAAGAAAAGATGCCTGTGTAAAAGGAGCAGATTCAACACCAGAAACTTATGCATCAAATCAAGCAATATTTCGAAGTATAGAACTATATTTTAATACTTTAGATTATTCTGAATCTGATACAGGAAAAGATTACTGCAGCTTCGATGATTATATTTCGAACTGCAGTTATGATTCTCTCGGTCTGGGTGCGACGTCCGACGGGCATGTGAGTTCGGTTTATGGCAGTTCTTACTGCGACGTCACTTTTGATGGCCTTTCGTTCTGCCGTGAGGAGTAGTTGTCTCTCGCCCAGCCATCTATGATCTAGAATCCCAATATTTTGCCAAAGGCAAAATAACGTGCCGAACGCAAGTGTAGGCACAAAGAAAGTCGATGTTTTGTGAGGAATATCGGCTTTTGTTAAATTATTGTGCCTTCTATAAATGTTATTATAATAATTGATAAATCTAATTTAGAACTATGAAAAATGGAATAAAATTATTCCGTTTTTTCTTTATATTTCTTCTTGTAAACAAACCACTTATATGGTAAAATTGATATAGAATGAGGGTGTATTATGGAAGTTTATGTACCAGATATTTATCAAAAAAATATATATGAAGTAAATTATAATAATTTAAAATCTAGAGGAATTAAACTTTTGTTTTTTGATTTAGATAATACTATAGTACCAATAAATGAAGGAGTGCCTACAGAAGAAAATAAAAAATTATTTAAAAAATTAAAAGATAAAGGCTTTAAAATAGTTATTGCTTCTAACAGTCTTAAACCACGTGTTAAAGTATTTCATGAAGAATTAAAAGTAGATTATATTTATAATGCTAGAAAGCCACATATAGATAAAATTGATGAATATATTAAAAAAAGTAAATTTGGATTAGATGAAATAGCTATAATAGGTGATTCTATGATGGATGATATAGTATGTGGAAATACTATTGGTATAACTACAGTACTTTTAGATCAAATATCAAAAAGGGAATTCCCACTAGCTAAACTAAAAAGAATTAAAGAAAAAAGAGTACAAAAAAAATTAAGAGATAAAGATTTATTTACTAAAGGAAGATACTATGTATAAATGTATGGGATGTGGAGTTCAACTACAAAATACTAATAAAGAAGAATTAGGATATACAGTTAATTTAGATAATAATTTATGTGAAAGATGTTTTAGAATTAGAAATTATAACGAATATAAATTTGTTGTAAAAGATAATCAAGATTATATAAACATACTAAAAAATATAGATACTACAAAAGATTTAGTAGTACTTGTTGTAGATTTATTTAATATAAGTAAGAGTTTAGAGGATATATCTAAATATGTAAATAATAATATTTTACTTGTATTAACTAAACGAGATATATTACCTTTATCTTGTTATGATAAAAAAATAAAAGAATATTTTAATAACTATAATTTAAATATAATAGATAGTATAATTATAAGTAGTAAAAAAAATTATAACTTAGATTTATTATATGAAAAGATTAATAATTATAAAACAAGTAGTAAAGTTTATGTAGTAGGTTATACTAATTCAGGCAAAAGTACTATGATAAACAAAATACTTTATAATTACTCTAATAATGATACAATTATTACTACTAGTAATTTACCATCTACAACAATAGATTCTATTGAGATAAAAGTAAATGATCAATTAACTTTAATAGATACTCCTGGATTACTTGATAATGGAGATATTATTAATTTTATAGATGGAGATACATTAAAAAGAATAATACCTACTAAAGAAATAAAACCAATTACTTATCAAATAAAAAGTAATCAAACAATATTAATAGATAATTTAGTTAGATTAGATATAGATGATAATAATATAACTATTTATATGTCTAATAAATTAGATATCAATAGATTATATAAAGAAAGTAATAGTTTATTAGATTTAGAAAAACAAGAATTAGAAGTAGATAACGATACTGATATAGTGATTCAAGGATTAGGTTTCATAAATATAAAGAAGAAATCTAAAATAGTTTTATATACTATTAAAGGTGTAAGCGTGTTTGCAAGAAAGAATTTAATATAGGGTGATAAAATGAAAAAGGATAAAAAGAATAATAATATATTTTTAATAGTTTTATTTATAATAATAATTGTAATAGTATTATTTTTACCTAATATATATGATTTTATAGAATCGTTTAATATGCCAAAAATAAATAATACTTCTACTAATAATCAAGAAGAAATAAAAGAATTAGATCAAGAAACTTTAGATAGTATTCATTATCCTATAATGAGAAATAGTATATATGATTCTAATACTTATTATAGTTTAGATAAGTTCACAATATCAGATATGTCTAATAACGATATTTTATATAATGCCTTTTTAGATATATATGAAGGTAATATGACATCATATGAAAGTACAGGAATTTGTACTAATATTTCTAAACAATTTAATAAAGATTATATAGAGCTTAGAATAAAAAATATTCTTGGTAAAAAGGTAAACTATACATTAGAAAATTTTTATGTACCAGAAGATGCAGATACAAGTTATATTGGGGAATGGATTTATGATAGTTCTAATGGAAGATTTACATATAATGGATTATGTAATTCTAAAGCAACAAATATTAAATATTATAATTTAGAACAATTTATTAAAGCTGAATATCAAGATAGAGATATAATAGTTCATTATTATGTAGGATTTGCTAAAGTAGAAGGAAATAATTATATTATTTATAAAGATGCTAATATGACTCAAGAGTTAAAAAGTGGTACTATAAGTGATGTAAGTGAATTAAATACTTTATTTAAAAATATAAATAATGAAAATAAAAAAATATATAAATATACATTTAAAGATACTTTATGTAGTTATAATGAATATTGTTTATATGAAGGTGAGTGGTTAAATGAATTTTAATACAGATGGATTTAACGAAAGAAGTAATTATATACATAATTCAAATGATAGAAATAGACTTGCTAAGATGGGGCCTAGTAATATAGATAATTCATTTGGAAAAATGAGATCAGAAGAAAGAAGAAATTTAGTTGAAACAACTAATACAGATGCTATTATAACTCAAGAAGAGGTTAGAGGGAGTAGAGATAATTTTCTTCTTAGAAATAATAATATGAGAAATGCTAATGCAAAACCTACAATGAATAACCCTGTAAGTAATGCATTAAACAGAAATATGTTTAAAAAATAGTAATAAAAAGTGTTGACAAACATATAATAAAATGTTATATTATTTAAGGTTTTAATTTTGATTTGCTTAATGCAAATCTTTAATTAGGATAAAAATGAAACACCTGGAGGTGTGGAAAGAAAGGAGATAAATATGCCAACAATAAATCAATTAGTTAGAAAGAGAAGAACTCAAAAAACTAAAAAGAGTAAATCACCTGTTTTAAATATTGGATATAACAGTAAAGATAAAGTTCAAACTAATAGAACAGCTCCACAAAAACGTGGTGTATGTACTCGTGTTGGAACAATGACACCAAAGAAACCAAACTCAGCTTTAAGAAAATATGCTCGTGTTAGACTTTCAAATAATATGGAAGTTACAGCATA
>JAFTRC010000005.1 GCA_017462455.1 Bacilli bacterium
AAAGTAATCGTGAATTAAAAAATTATTCTTATCATATTTTTTATCTATTACTTTAAAATCACCAAAAGGAACATTACCAACTGCAACATCAAAAAAACTATTAGGCAAGTTTGTATCTTCATAACCTTGTACTGCAATAGAAGATTTTTGATATAGTTGTCTAGCAATTCTACCACTAATAGAATCTAATTCTACACCATATAACTTACAATCTGCTAATGAATCTGGTAGCATACCAACAAAATTCCCTGTACCACAACTAGGCTCTAATATATTACCGGTTTTTAGTCCCATATTTTCTAGTGCTTTATACATAGAACGAATAACAACCGGTGGTGTATAAAATGCTGTCAATGTTGATTCTCTTGCTTGTGAATATTCAGTTTCATCAAGTAAGTTTTTTAAAATATAATATTCATTACTCCAAGAACTATCTTGATTATCAAATGCTTGTGGCAATCCACCCCAGCCAACATATTGAGATAACACCTGTTGTTCTTCTGTTGTTGCAAATCTATTTTCTTCTTCGCATTTTTTTAATACTTTAATCGCCTCAACATTACGATTAAATTTCTCTCGTGGACTTCCAACTCCTAAATTATCATTTATAATTCTAAATTGACTACGATCTGCATTTTTTATTTCTGGATGAATATCAAAAGTTTCTACTCTACTTTTCTTTCTTCTTCCTATTTGTGTTTCTATATCACTATTTTCAGTTTCAATAACAGTTGTTTCTAATACATTATCTTGCTTTTCTAATTCTTCTATTGAGTCATTTATCTGGCTTTCTAGGCTAGTTGTCTGGCTTATTGGGCTAGTTTCTTTTAATAAATGATCATTACAAGGATTTTCTTTTACTTTTCTATCAAATTCATCTCTTGACATTTCTTTATTAAATAATGGCCATTGATAATCATATAATCTAACCAACTCATCATCAAAAGATAATATTTCATATTCATCAGCACCAATATAAACCTTATCACCTAAATGGTATTGATATTCTAAAACTTTTTCTTCAACTTCATTTGTTTTCAATTCTATTTGAGTTGCTAACTCATTTTCTTTTTCAATAAATTCTCTTTCTTGTTCTTGTTTTTCTAACCAAGTTTCATATCCTGCTAATTCTTTTGGACTAAAATATCTATCTTCTTTTATTAAGAAATTTATTCTTTTTTCTACTTCACTCCATCTCAAAAGTCGTTCTGCTCTATCTTCAAAATAACCTCTATATAGCACTAATCCTTTTGAACTACTTTCATATCCTACACCAGAGCCTCGTATGGTATGTGTACCACCACCTAATCCATACAAATCTTTTAAATATTCTGCATTATCGTGACTAGATAAACTCTTTTGGAATTTTTCATATATTCTATACTTTGTTTCGGTATGTTCTTCTTGTAAATACTTATCAATAAATTCTTGTGAAAATACTAAATCAACAGTTTGTTCATTTTTTTCTTTTTCATCTATTAAAGTTAATTGTTGGCTAACTGATGGTAAAGGTTTTATTTTGGTATTTAGTTGATGAAGTAATATCATAGAATCATAATGATATGTTAAATCTTCCCAACTAATAAATGTTTCCGTATCTCTTGATAGATAATTTCCTTTCCATAATAAAAGTCCATTATCAAATGCTTTATAACCATACATTTCTTCATTTAGCATAATTCCTGTATAGTCTAAATTAAAAGCATTTTTAATGAACTCGCCTCGTTTTACAATATTTTTTTCATTATTAAAATAATCTATTATTTCTCTATTTGATACTTTTAAATGTGGTGTTGTACTTAATATTCTATTTACTTTTTCATCAACTACAACATAAGGACGGTGCTTTCCGTCCTTTTCATAAACATTTAAGCGTAAATCAATTCGTTCGCTACTACTTCCTCTGCTGATTTCTGTATATTGTTCATCAACCCTACCCAAGTCATTTGGTCTTTCACTTTCAGTTCCTCTGTTATATTCTCTTTCGCTTTCATTTGAGAAACTAATTGTTCTATTCTCATCTCTGCTTGTCGTTGTATCTCTATCAAGTGTTCTGTCAATAAGTCTTTCATCAACAATGTTGTGTATAGAGATTTCTTCTCTTGTTTCAGAAAGTTCAACCTCATTCTTGCGTATTTCCCTGTCGCTTGAACTTGTTTCTCTTGACTCGGCAACATTAAATCTGGTAGTAGATAATCCCCTTGTTTGGTGTAAGTTATTTTCATAATTACCACTCCTTTCGCTTTCATCTATATCATAAACTTTTTGATTTTCTCTTTCAAATGTGCGAATTTTATTTATTTCCACAATTCGTAGATTTTTAATTGTACTATAAATATCTCTTAATCCCATTTCAGATATTTGGCTTGTTGCAAGTCCAATTCTTGTCATAGTATCATAACTATTAAAGTTCATAATATCTTTAAAATCATTTTCATCAAAATAATTATTAGGATTAAGCCCACATCTTTTCATCATAGAAAAAGCAATGCTATTAGATAATACATTTTTCATTAACACTTCTACATTAAAATTATCTAATTCTTCTAACAAACTATTTTCACGGTAGAACATTAAATCAGACAAATAATCTGGCAAGTTATCTTCTGCTAATATTTTAGAAACAGAGAGAATTGCTTGTGCTAATGTTTCTTTATTTTCTAATTCGCCATATTTATTTTCAAGAGATTCTATAATATCTTGTTCATAAGGTTTTGTGACTGACCATAATCTAAAACTTTTACCTAGTTTACTACTTGTATCTGCAACATCAAAAACGTGTTTTAAAGTTGATTCGCCGTTTTCATAAGATATAAGTGCAATGCCTTTTGAGCCTTTATTAACCCATCTACCAACTTTTTCATTCCAAGTTCCTATTTCAGCACAAGCAACTGCACTTGGTTTTTGTGCATAGATTAAAACTTGATCATTGAAAGAATATTTGTAGTTCATTGCAGCACATTCCAAAAATGACATCCACTCATTAGGATTTCTACTAATATCAGTTAATGTCTGCCCATACAAATCAGTTATAAGTCTTAATTTTCCTGCCACTAATTCCACCTCCATTTCTTATATTATGACTTATTATTCTTCGCGGTTTTCTTTTTGTATTGATTCTCTAACTTTTAACAATACTTCAAAATAATTTGCATTAACTTCAAATTCATCAATACTATTAAATAGTATTTCTATTAAGTCTTCTGCTTCATTATTATAAAATCTTATATCTATTAAAGTATCTTTATCCTCTGTTTCAAAAGGTACGCTATACCTTAATATTTTATCTTTTAATTTACTAGCCTTATTTGATAATTTTTCATTATCTCTTTCGGCGTGTATAGATAATATTTCAACTAAAAAATTATAACCTCTTATATCTGCCTTCATTTTAATTGGCGGTTTTCTTTTTGCGTGTGCCATATAATTTTCCTCTCTTTCTATCTTTCTAAACTTCTGTCTGCTCTTACTTTCATTTCCAGACTTATATTATTTTGATATTTTTCTAATGCCTCTTTTAAAGCAGTATTTTGCAATAATTCATCTACTTTTGCTTTTGCCTCATTTTTATTTCTAGCCTCAACTTCAAAAGTAATTCTTCCATTTATATCTACATCAATATCAAACTTTTTCATATTATTTATCATTTCCTTTCTCTTTATAACCACTTAAAAAAGCAATTAAATCTCTATTCTTAATCGCATTCTTAAACTCTATTATTATTAACGGCTCATTAGGTGCTAAATTAGGAAGTTTTGCTAAATCTTCCATTTTCATAGCAAGGATTTTTTTATCAGTATTAAATCCTGCCTCAAATAATTTTTCTAATGTTTTAGTTATTTGATTTAAACTATATTTTGTTTCCAATTAAATCCCTCCTATATAACTTCTACTAACTCGCAAATAATAACTATTTGTTTATTAGTATTATGCTTACAAGTAATTAAGGTTAAAGTGCTTTTTTCTGCATTTCTAACAATATGCGCATAACCATTCTTTTCTATTTCATAAGAATTAACCATTTTGTATTTATACTCTTTTCCATTGTAAACAATACTTACAATATCATCATTTTGTAGTTTGTTAAGTTTTCTAAAATAAGAAACTCCACTATTACCACTATGCCCTGCTAATATAACATTTCCATTCTCTACATCTGGCATATCAGATTCAGATAATATCTCAATATTTCTATTAACATTATTCCAATAACTACCTTTACTTGCTAATCCTTTTTCTAAACCAATTTTAGGTATTTTAATAACTGCAATATAATTTATAGCCGGTGTTGTTGTTTCTTTCATTTCTTCCTGTTCTACAACTTCTTCCTCTATCAATTCTTCTTCCATAACAGGAACATCTACAACATATTCTTCTTGTTGTTCATAAAAATCATTTATTAAATCCTGTTCTTGCTTTTTATCTAAATAGTTATTCACTATCTTTCCACCTAAAATTCCTACACCTACAATTATTAGAAAAGAGCCAACTATAAAAAGTTGACTCTTTCTTTGATTATTGTTTTTTATTTTTCTTTTTAGCATAAATAATCACTCCTATTCCACTTATCATTAACAATCCAGATATTATTTCTAATACAAAATAATCATTTAATCCTGTATTAGGAACTTCAATTACTACTTTCTCATTAACCATATTTGCTTTTACTATTTCCCCATCTTCTAATATTTCAAAAGCCATTTTTTCTTCTGTTAATATATACCCCTCTGGTGCTTCCTTTTCTAAAATATAGTATTTTCCATATCTTAATTCTTCAATGATTACTTGTCCATTTTCATCAGTTTTACCAGAGAAAACAAGTTCATCATTTTCTGTATATATTTCTATAACAGTATTAGGAAGTGGCTCACTTGTTGATATATCAGTTTTTGTAAATTCTAATATTCCATAGATAGGTCTATTTTTCATTTCAGCCTTAACTATTTCGCCATTTTCTTTTATTTCAAATAATACCTTTTCATCAGTAATAACAAATCCTGTTGCAGCCTCTTTCTCAATGATATAGTATTTGCCATAT
>JAFTRC010000025.1 GCA_017462455.1 Bacilli bacterium
ACATCTTGCTAAATGACAAATTACTATTCTTTCTTTTCTTTATCTTTATTTAGATAAACACTTCCCAAACATAAAAAAGTTGAACCTAAGCATAGATAAATAACTCCCATACTACTGTTATCTTTAATAAAATTTATTATTGCAACAATATAAAAACATATTGAAGAAAAATAATTTAATATTGAAACTATTTTGTTTGTTTTATTGTTTTCATCTTTCATATAATACCTCCTCTATAAATTACTATCTATAGTTATAATACCATAAAAAGAAAAATTACTCTATACTTTCGTATAAAGTAATTCAAAAATTGTAATTTCTCGCTATCATTAACATGACTCTTTCTCAACTTTATTCAAATAGAAATTATATGTTTTATTGTTTGCTATATTCATAAGTTTAGCTAATATTATGCTTAATCCAATTACTAGAATAGCATATAAATAATCAACTCTACAATAAAAGCGAGGATTTCTCAATAAATACATAACTAATCCATGATATAAATAAATTTCAAAAGATATATTTCCCAAAAAAGTAAATACCTTATCATTCAATCTCATTTTTTCTAATATAGTAAACAATACAAAAAGTAATGCTATACAAATAATATTCATATTTATAACAGGAATAGGCTCTCTCATTATATCGTCTGCTAGATCTGTATCGTTTATTATATCCATAATGGCATATCCACTTGTGAAGAATTGAATCCCTATTATTGCAAATAATATAATTGAAAGCATAATTGCATATCTAATTATTTTATTTTTGTCTTTTAATGTTATTGCATATTTTTCTTTATAACTTGCCCAATATATACCTATAAAAAATGCAAAACAAGAATTAACCCACCAATTATTAAAGCCTAAAATATTATTAACAACTATGCAATATAAAATAGTTCCACCAAATACTGCAATATTTATCATTTTTTTCTTTTTTAGAAACTTGGCTGATAAATAAAAAACTACATATAAACTAATAATTGCTAAAATATACCACGAAAATCTTACAACTGGCTCTCCTTCAACTAAAGAATTAAAAATTTTTCTAGGTGTTAATTGTCCAGTTAATAGATATACTAAAATAGTAAATATAATTGCTATTATATATGGTATAACTATTTTCATTATTCTTTTATTCAAAAAGTCTTTTAGATAATTTTCTTTTTTTAGATAGCTTGTCATTAGTCCATATCCTGAATAAAAGAAAAATGCTGAAACTGCAATAACTCCTACTATTGTAAATACTTTAAGTAGAATTGTGTCTTTTATATAAATAGACAAGTGGTGTATTATTATCAATAATGCCAATAGTCCCTTTATTTTATTACTATTGTATTTATCCAATACATCATTATTTGCATTAAAAATAGATTTTCTTTTTATTATTAGGCATATAATTCCTATTAAAAATATTATATCTACTATGTTAATATTAAATATTGCTACATCATTGGGTAATGGATAAATACTGTCTGATTTTATTGTTGGTAACATATACTTTGTTCTCCTATTACTACTAATAAATACATATTAAAGTAAGCGATAACTTACTATTTTATTTTTCTTCATATTATCATAAAAGGAGATAATTATCAACTAACTATCTCCTTTCTTACTCTATTCTAAATCATGTCTTGACAATATTTTTGCTGGAGTTTTCTTTAAAACTTTATATAATGGTAATAATCCAACAATTATATTAAACAAATATACTATCGCTATACTTATTCCAACTGTAGTAGAATTTACAATAAACATTCTGCTTACATAAGAAATTTTTGATACTTGGCTTAGTATATATGTCATTAGAATAATTCCGGGCATACTTGCTACTGTTGTTATTGAAATTATTTCTCCAATAAACATTTTAAATATATCTTTCTTTTTTACTCCTATAGCTCGTAATACTCCAATTTCTTTAATTCTTGATAAGAATGAAGATCTTATCATCAAATAAATTTCTACTAAAGAAATTACAAGAATTACAGTTGCAAATATTACTGAACTTTTTATCTCATCTTTTTTCTTATTAATATAATCATTTTTATCTTTTTCATATCTATCTATGATATTTAGTCTATATTTATTTTGAAATTCATCTAATACACTATATTTATCGTTCGTATATATCATAAAACCATTATTTTTAGTTATAACACTATATTTTACTGTATTATTATTTACTAAATAATCTTGTCTATCTGTTTGGCTATCATAATAACCTACAACTACTAATTGTTCTCCGTTTACTTCAACATTTATTGGTTTGTTTAGTTTCATTTCATATTGATTGTTTTTATTTACAATAACCTCATAATCATTTTGGGGTAGTCTTCCTTTTGTTATTGTAATATCTTCTAAATATAAATTATAGTCCTTAACTGTCGCATTAGAATTTGTGTCATCACCAAAATACATTCCGCCACCGAATTCACTTTGTGTCATATTATTTAATATATTTATAAATAGGCTTCTATTTACATAAATTGAAGGTATAGAATTGTCTGAAAATCCTACTATTGTAAAGTCTTTCATATCATTAATAGAAACTTTTTTATTAAGTAATTCATCTTCACTTTTAATTCCCATATTTGCAAAACTTGAAAAACTACTATTCATCATGTTATTTATAACTTTCTTATCTACTACAATTTCATATTTGTTTTGTGGCATTCTTCCTTTTATTAATGCACTTTCATTAAGTTTATTAATATCAACTAATGAACCAGAAAGTTCATAACTGTACATAGCCAATTGATAATATGTATCCATTTTTAGTTTGAAACTTGCATTACTATTTCCAGGCAACATATAATCTATCTTTTCTAATTTTTCATATTTTGTATAATCTTCCACGTCAACCTTTGCCATATCTACTTGAAGATAATTTCTATCAATATTAATATAATCAGTTTCTTGTATATTAGTTGTTCCTGCAATATTACATACACTATATACAATAAACATAGCAGAAGCAAAAAAACCTAATAACAAAATCTTTTTTAAAACTGTGTAATTTAAAATTCTATTAAACCCATATTTTATTGATTTTAATATTCCATATATAGAACTATATTTTACTTTATATTTTTTATCTATAATATCATCTAAATTATATTTGTATTTTTCATATATACTTTTATCAATTTTTTTATAATGGTCATTAATTAGTTCTATCGCCGAATTATCATCTACAACTTCAATTTTTCTATTTTCAGCTTGAATAAATATATTTCCATTTTTAATGGCTAGTTTAATATCTATTTTTTGATTATCTTTATCAGAGTATATATCAATATTTAATTTATCATTTTTTAGATTGTTAATATCTTTAAAATCTTTTAAATAAATTTTATTATCTAATCTATATTCTAAAGATTCTTTTATTTCATTTTGAAAATCCTTTACTACTTTACCATCTTTTACTTCTACTATTCTAGTTGCATAAAAGTTTGCTAAATCCACTTCATGTGTTACTAAAATAACCAACTTTTCTTTTGATATTGCTTTTATTATATTCATAATTTCTAATGAATTTTTACTATCCAAATTACCTGTTGGTTCATCTGCAATAACAATACTTGGATTTTTAACAATAGCTCTTGCTATTGCTACTCTTTGTTTCTCTCCTCCAGATAACATTCCGAGCTGGTCTATTTCTATATCTATACATATTAACTGCTTCTAAAACATAGTTTACTCTTTTTTGTATTTCTTTTTTGTTTTTTAATCCAATCATTCTTAAAGAAATAGCAACATTATCAAATACAGACATATTTTCAATTAATTTATAATCTTGGAATATGTAACCAATATTTAGATTTCTTATTTTATCAACAGTATTGGCTCTTCTCTTGCTTATCTTTTTTCCATTAATGTATATCTTTCCTTTGTTGATTTTATCAAGACCACCTATAACATTTAAGAGTGTAGTTTTTCCACTTCCAGATTGACCAAAAATTGCAACCAATCCTCTATCTTCAAGTTCTAATGAGGTATTATTAATAATATGAATTTCATTTCTTCTTCGTCTATTAAAATATTTATTTACTTTTTCTAACTTTATCATATTACTACACCTCCTCATTATATGTATTTATTGCTGAATTTTTAAATATTTTTCTTGCAAATTTTATTGATATTAATCTTGAAATTACAATTATTACTAAATACATTATTGCATATTCTTTATATGTTAAATATTCACTAAGTTTTGCTATATATTCTAAATTTATAATATTTGCTTTTGTACAGTAAATAAATAGCATTAAACCGATATATGAAATTGTTGAATTAATAAATAATTCTATATCTAATATTCTTCTTACATTTTTATATGTAGCACCTAACATTCTTAAAGTTGTATAATATACATTCCTTGATTTTAGTATTATCTTTATAATTATATATGATATAAAGAACAATACAATAATTAATATAATAGTTACTACTACTTTTATTATTTTTATAATTCTTTGAGATGTTTCTCCTTGATTAACTTTAAAATCTGTTACTTTTTTAGGATTAAGTCCTAAATTATCTAGTTGATTCATTGTTTCGTCTATTATTTCAGCATCTTTAACATATACACTAGATTGATGCGTAGGCTTATTATATAATGAATTATAGTCATCTGTATTTATAAAGATTTTAAATCTATTATTATCATATTTATCTAATCCAGTTAATCTTTTTATGTTATATTTTGTATATGTATTTGATATTGATAATTCTAATTCCTCATTATAATAAATATTTTTTACATATATGTTTAAAGGTTTGTTTATTATTCTATAATTTTTAAATTGGTATTTAAGCTCATCATCAACTATTGCTTTACCTTTTTCTACATATTCATTAGGTTCTATTGTGAATTGTACATATTTATCATTTAATAGTATTTTCATTTCACTATAATTTTTATTTATATCGGCTCTAAACTGATTTAATATACTTTTTGAAACATAAAATTTGCAATCATAATCATTCACATCATCAAAAGTTTCAATTCCTACTATTGTAACCTCTCCAGCTGTTTCATTACTCCAAGCATTTATTCCTTGAGATTTTAATATTGAAAATGTTTTATTTAAGACATCATCCATTCTTTCTTCAATATAAAAATGGTCATTTCTAATCTTTAAAATAATCTCATCATCACTTTCTGGCATTCTTCCATAATCAAGTTCTCCCTTAAAGTTTTTTATATCTAACATATTACCATGAAGACTCAAATCGCCTCTTGAAATAGGAATTCCACCATCTATAGTTACATCATCTTCTACTATGTAATCAACATTTGAAAGTTCTTTTATTTTATCAAAATCTTCGCTTGTAAATGAAGTTTTATCTTTCTTATTTACTAGAATTCTATTTTCTGATAAATCTCTAAAACCTACACTATATCCATAATCACTTTGTTCTTTTTCTGACATTTGAAAACTAGAATATTCTGCAAGTATAGCAGCAGCCATAAAGAAGAACACTGCAAATAGCAATAAGAATTTTGATTTTATATTAAATGTATTTCTAATTCCTAATCTGTATTTATTAAATACACTAATATTGTTGTAATCACTTTCAATAGCCTCTGGTTCTTTTGATATTCTTTTAATTTCAGTATTTTGTATTATTCTGCCATCGTGCATTTTTATAATTCTAGTTGCTTGTTCTTCTACCTGTTCTATATTATGTGTTACTATAACAACAAGTTTATTTTTAGCCACTCTTTTTAATATTTCTAAAACTTCTTTTGCAGATTCAGAGTCCAAATTACCGGTTGGCTCATCTGCAACAATAATAGGTGTATCTTTTACCATTGCTCTTGCTATTGCTACTCTTTGTTTTTGCCCCCCAGATAATTTTGATACTTTTGTATTTTTAAATTTAGTAAGTCCAACTTGGTCTATTATATCTAAAATCTTCTTTTTTACTTTTCTTTTTTTATAACCATTTAATAATAAAACCAGTTCTATATTTTGATAAACAGTATAACTATTAACTAAATTAAATGTTTGGAATATATTTGCTACATACTTCCTTCTATAATCTTCAAAATCTTTTTCAGAAAAATGGCTAGTTTCATTGCCATTTGCATACATTTCCCCTTCCTCATAACTATCAAGTCCTGAAATCACATTTAATAGAGTACTCTTTCCACTTCCAGATTCTCCTGTTATTACAACAAACTCACCAATTTTTAATTCCAAATTAACTTTTGTAAATCCTGATGCAATAATACCTTTGTTATAATAAAATTTAGACACATTTTCTAATTTTAACATTAGTATTTCCCCCTTTTATTATTCTATATTTATACTTTATTTATCATTAGTAGCATTACCATTACTACTTACTGGGATTGTTTCTCCTAAATATGTAGGTTCTGGTTTAAATATACATTTTATAAAATCCTTATCTCTTGCCAATATTTCTCTTAATTCTCTATAAGTTGCACCTACATATTTTCTTGGATCTGAACCTACTCCATAGGCTTCTAATCCTAATTGATTTGCGATATATAATGCTCTATATAAATGATATTTTTGAGTAACAATTACTACTTTTTTCGCTTTAAAAATTTCTTTTGCTCGATATATACTTTCATAAGTAGAGAAACCCGCATGGTCCATAAAGATATTCTCTGATGGAACACCTTTTTCAATAGCATAATTTTTCATAATATTTACTTCATCATACTCTTCTCTGCCATGATCTCCACTCATTATTATTTTATTTGATACATTGTTATTATATAGATTAATACCTTCTAATAGCCTATCTTCAAGCATAGGACTAGGTTTATCTCCCCAAATTCCTGCTCCCAAAACAATTATACAATCTATATTTTCTAATTTTGTATAATCACTATTATTTATTATTTGTTTCTTTGTAGTTTCTTTGACATATAAATTTATTGTCAAAATTATTAATGCTAAAATTACTACTATTATTGCTAATATCATTGTTACTTTTTTCATACATTTTCCTACTTCATTAATATTTTAGTTCATTAAAAAGTCAAATATATTCATTCCTGCTGTTGTTCCTTTTTTGTATAATTCTGTATATCCACATTTAGTACAACTTATTGTAATAAATTTTTTGTTTTGCACATCAAATACCTTTGCAAAATCCCCTCCAGTAGCTTGAAATTGGTCTTTCTCATATTCTCCATTTTTACATTTTGGACATTCCCATTTTTCCATAACTTTCTCGCTCCTTTTAATGATTACTAATTTTAGATATAGTATATCATATAATAGATTA
>JAFTRC010000026.1 GCA_017462455.1 Bacilli bacterium
ATCAAACGATTGACGGCTAATCAATTCCACGAGAATTTCACTCTCTTGTGGTTCTCACAAGACTGCCCCCATTGCTTGAGTCTGTGGCTGGACAGGAGTATCTTTAACCCTATTGTATGTTATCGCAAATTAGGTGCCACCTAATTTTATAGCCAAGCATTTACCGACAAGCGTACTTGCTAACGTGCTTTACCTTTCAGATTACAATAGGAACGTATCTGATGAATGAATATCAAATTTTCAAAGAACACCCCTGTTCTTCCAAAAAAAGAAGAAACAGGCGAAAGGGAATAACTTACCCTCTCACCTGTTTCCTAACTAAAACGCAAAATAACAGACTAAAATTTAAAATTTTTTAAAATTTCTTTCAAAATTGCTTTTCCACGTTCTAATGCAATATGTACTGACTGTTGTGTTGCATTTTCTTCTCTTGCAATTTCATATTCAGTTTTTTCCTCAAAAAAGTATTTAACAATTCTTCTTTTTTGTATTTCAGATAGTGTTGATATCGCTTTTCTTATTTCTTCATCTCTAATTTTATTCTCAACAACTTCATCAACTCCAAGTGGCTTGTCCACTACTCTTTCATTAAGTTTATTTTCAAATACTTCTGAATGTTCAATATGATTATCATACTCATTTAGTTCTGATAAATCTTCTAATTCAAACTTATTAAAAGCCTCAAATTGTTTTTTATCTAAATCTACTTTATGTTTTTTTCCAATACCATCTTTAAAACTTACTCTAAAAATATTTTTTTCTTCAATACATTCTAATGTATAAGGATTGTCCTTATGTTTTCTTCTTTTTGGTCGTTCTGCCATCTTTCTTTCCTCCTATCAATTTCAAATTTTCAAACTCAAAATTGATAGGTGGTGGGCTTCTGCACCTATATATCCCCGTACTATTTACGCAACAAAAAAAGCCGAATGTATCCCTGACAAATAAGGGATTACATCCGGCTTTTCTATTTATAATATTTAATTCTACAATTTTTTTTATGTAGTATTTTCTCACAATCATAGGCATATCCTCACTCAAAGATCAATGCCTATCTTGGATATCATTAGTACAAATAAATACTACTCAAAAATTGTACTTATCACATTGTTTAAAAAAAGCAGTAAACCATCTCTTTCATAGAAAATTTACTGCTCAATCATTTCTATATTTTTTATTTAATTTTAATCACTTACTCTTTCTATTTATATTTGGCATTGTCAAACCCATTATACGACAGTTTTTTTGCGAAAATTGTCAGATTTTGGCAGAAGTGCAAAAAAAATAAAAAAATGTCATATTTTTTTCATATAATTAACAAATTTAAGAAAAAATAGTCTATTTCCCCTAGAAAAATAATAATAGCCCAAGTTAATGGAATAATATTATCGGGTGAAACTAAAATGATTATTAAAAATTTGAGAGAAAGTAGGGAAATTTTAGATATTAAACAAAAAGATGTCGCAGAATTATTTTCAGTTAATTTTACTACTGTTTCTGGTTGGGAAACAGGAAAAGATACTATCCCTCTAAAAAGGTTAATTGAATATGCTAATCACTTCAATTATAGTTTAGATTATTTATTTGGTATTACACGCTACAACGATTCTAGTTATTTACCATTAGAAATAAATTTGGATATAATTGCAAAGAACTTAAAACTTTTAAGAAAACAACATAAATTAACACAAGAAGATGTAGCAAGTAAAATAAACACTACACAAGCATCTTATGCTCATTATGAAAATGCAGTTAATTTAATCCCCACTACATTTTTGTATAATTTAACAAGAATATATAAACCGTTCTCTATTGACTCATTATTAGGTAATCGAATAGAGTAAATTTTCAATAAAATTTTAATTTTTAATTGATATAATACCCTTTCACACCACCGTACATACCGTTCGGTATACGGCGGTTTAATTTGTAATAATATGTACTTTTAAATAATGGTCTAGTGAATTTACTAGACCTCTTTTATTTAATCTTTCTTTAGAAATTGCTTGTTCTACTACTCGTGTATGTGCTATGTGGTAATAACCTCTCCTAGAGTTTGCTGTTACATATGCATCTCTATAAGATATGTCTAACTTTCTAAGACTTGTATATCTTTTCTTTATCTTTTTCCATTGTTTCCAAATTATTACTCTTAGTTTTCTACGAATAGTTGCATCTATCTCGCATAGCAGTGTTTTCATATCTGCAATTCTAAAGTAGTTAACCCAACCACATATTAATTGTTTTAGTTTTAGAAGCCTTTCATCTAATGAAATATTCCAACTTCTACAAAGTATTTGTTTTAGTTTATACTTAAACTTTTGCACAGATTTAATATGAGGTTTAGGTCTCCATTTATTTTGATTAACTTTCTTGTAAAATCCAAAACCTAAATATTTAATTTGATTAGGTCTTGCTACTTTACTCTTCTCTACATTTACTATAAGACCTAATTTCTTCGTTATAAATGTAGTTATACTTTCCATTACCCTGTTTGCTGCTTTTTCTGATTTTACCATAATAAGGCAGTCATCTGCATAGCGAACAAACTTTAGTCCTCTTTTCTCTAATTCCTTATCAAGTTCATTAAGCATTATATTTGATAATAATGGGCTTAAGTTTCCTCCTTGTGGTGTCCCTTTCTTTGTTTCCTGGATAACTCCTTTTTCCATTACTCCGCTTTGTAAAAATTTTCTAATCAGTGATACTAGATTTCCGTCTTTGATTGTCCTTCTTATTATCCCAATTAATTTATCTTGATTTACTTCATCAAAGAATGATTGTAAGTCAATATCTACTATCCAATCATAGCCGTCATTAAAGCATTCAAGTATTTTAAGTACCGCCATTTCACATGAACGGTTTGGTCTAAACCCATAAGAATTATCAGAAAATTGTTCTTCGTAAATAGGTGTTAATACTTGTACTATTGCTTGCTGTATTACTCTATCTATAACACATGGTATTCCTAGTTTTCGCATTTTTCCGTTTTCTTTTGGAATTAACACTCTTCTTACTGGTTGTGGGTTGTATTTTCGATTTCTTATTTTCCATAGTATTTCTTCTTTATGTTCTTTAATATAAGAAAATAATTCTTCGATAGTTACCCCATCGACACCGCTAGCTCCTTTGTTCTTATAAACTTGTTTATAAGCCATATTTAAGTTATCTCTGGAAAGTACTTTTTCTAAAAGTTCCATATTTGTTTCCACCTTTCTAATTTCGCTCATAGACCAATATCTTTTATAGGCTTTATTCATTATATACGTTAACTTCTTACCTATTTATTAATTCTGATTATAGTCTATTCCAATTTCAGTAGTAAAAAAACTACAAATTATTCAGTCCTTCCTAGTTCCCTAGTACTACGACATCTGCTGACTTCTTGCAACAAACCTTTTTTCGACCGACATTAACAATTGGTGTATTAAACCGCTTGTACTTATTCGTTTGCAAGACCTCCCGTGGTAAGGCATATATCTTTCCTCGATTAGCCACTTACTTTACTACATAAAGTTACGAGTATCTTTTGGACTTTAGTTTGTTTCGCAACCTCATCCATTTATGCAGCCTTATAATAAGTTTCTGTTCGTTGGCCCTCGATTTTGTTCCACACTTCCTTTAGCCCCAAATCTCACGACTGATGCTTTGTGCTTCTCTAACACTTCGTTGATACCTACGCGTGTATTGGACTTTCACCAACTAGATATATGCCATGCACGGCACACGAAAAAAGCAATAAATCTTATGACTTATTGCTTTTCTATTGTTTCAAATTTTAATTTTTTTAATACTTTTGGGAAAACTTGCATTACTTTTTCTTCATCTAAAACTTTTTGGATATGTTCATTAAATCCATAAGATAAGAACTTTTCTCTATCATTGGATACAGTTAATACAATTACCGGTATATCAAAATCTTCTATTTCCTTTAATCCATCTAATAACTGATAACTGCTAGTAATTTTAGATTTATGCTTACTTCCATAATATTCATTGTTTGAGATAATCAGATCATAGTGCATAAAACTTTTTACTTTTTCTATTACATCTTCGGCAGTTTCTACAACATCTACATCAAATCCCATTCTCATTAAAACACCACAAGTATTTCTTACAGAAGAAGGATTATAATCACCTATTAGAATTTTAGGTATCTTCTTACCAACAATTTTATATTTATGTTCTTTGCTTATAGTCATATTTTCAATTCCAACACTTTTAATCTCTTTATCAAATTCTATTCTTTCTAATTCTCTCTTATAGATATCTCTTAATTCAACTTCTTTATTTAATCTTTCTATTTCTTTATTTAATTCTTCAATTTTAGTTTTTGTCTTTTCACTATACTCTGATATATAACAAAAACAAATTATAATAAATACAACTAATCCCACTACTACAAATTCCATTTTTATTCCACTCCTTAATCTTTTAATAAATTTACTAATTCATATTTTTCTTTTAATATTTTTTTAGCCATAGCATATATTTCTTCTTTATATGTTGCAAGTTCTTTATATTGTTGTAAAGCAACAACAATTTCTTCAAACATTTCTTCACTTGGAACTTTATATAATTCTTCTAAATAATAGTTTTGATAACATTCATACGCAAATAATGTTGCTGCTGCTAAAATTATTGATTCTTTTCTTTTTATATCTACAACTTGCATATTTTCATAAAGTCTTTTAACTTCTGCATAATCTTCATTTGATAAAACAATTCCTTTTTCCGAGTAAATATCAAGATTATAATAACTCTTTAATTCATCACCACTTTCTGGTGGTAGTTTTTTTATTATTCTAGTATATTTTCCTTTCTTAACTTCTGCAAATAATTCAATGTACCAATAATCTCTGCACGGACTAATAATAATCCCCTTTTTTGTTTTCTTTGTCATATTCTCTTTTATAGAAATTTCTTCTACCCCATTAGTAATTGTTATCATTACTCCTCCTTTATAATCTATTTCCCCAAGTTGTATTTCAAAAAAAAGACAGTACACCAATATCTAAAATGTACTGCTTAATAGACAATTTATATTATAACACCCTCAAAATCAAAAGTCAACCGATATCGGCGCATAAAATCAGCAGATATCTGCTACAATTTTAATGATTGTAGGAGGTGGGTTTATTCTATGTTATTTAAAGAAGCATTAAGTCAACGCATTTTTGAATTATGTAATAAATACGATTACACCCCTAACAGACTTGCTGAATTATCTGCTATTGCCCCATCAACTTTAAGAGCATTATTGGCAAACAAAGTAGATAATCCTAGTTCATACATAATACATAAAGTATGTAGAACATTCAAAATTACTCTGTCAGAGTTTTATAATTCAAAATTGTTTGACGCAGATAGACTAGAAGATTAAAGACTATTCATACGAATAGTCTTTATCTTTTTAATAAAAATATTTAATTGTAAATATTGTACCTTTATCTTTTTCAGACTCAACAATTATTCTTCCATTATCTTTCTCTATAATTGCCTTTGCCAAAGATAATCCTATTCCAATACTATCTTTTGTAGAATCTTTGCCTTTGTAAAATCTTTTAAAGATGTTTAATGTATCTTCTTTATCCATTCCTTTTCCATAGTCTGTAATTTTTATTTGTGAATATAGATTGTTATCTTCACATTCTAATAAAACTTTACTTCCATTATTAGAATATTCTACTGCATTCTTCAAAATATTGGTTATAGCCTCTATTTGCCATTTACAATCACAAAAAATCTTATTTTTACTTTTATTTTTCACTTTAATTTCTATATCTTTTAAATCACATAGATTAGATACATTTTTCAATGTTTCTTCAACTATATTTTTAATAGATACTTCTTTTCTATTAAAATCAATAGTATTAGATTCAAATTTAGATAGTTTCAATATTGATTGTACCAAAAATGAAATATTTGTAATTTCTCTTTTTATTTGTTTTATAAAATTTTGTCTTACGTCATTATCCATCTCTGGATCATCAATTATATTATCTAACATTATGCTAATTGAAGTTAATGGTGTTTTTAATTGATGTGAAATATCTTGTAATGAATTTTTTAAATCTATTTTGTCTTTCAGCGAGTTTTCTGCATTTTCTTTTAGCATTATTGTTGTCTTGTATATTTCTTGTTTTAAAATTGATAACTTATCTTCTGATAAATCTTCTAATTTTAATTCATAATTTTTATGATTTATTTCTTCAATACACTTTATTATTTTATCTATTTCTTTATCTGTCCTAATATTGTACTTAACAAATATATACATCAACATTGCAAATGTTGATAATACTGTAATAGTTTTCAAAAAATTAAAAAGCATATTATCATAATCATTTTGTTTTATATATGAATCATCAATAATATCATACCCATATTGGCTTAATGTATCCTTATTAACTTCGTTTGACTTTAAAATATCTAATAATTCATCTTCCTTAACATCAGGATACTTTTCTTTTACTTTTTCTAATATTGCACTTAATTTATAATTTGTATTTTGTTTATAACTATTATATTCAACTCGTTCAATCAAAAAGAATAAAACTAAAAAAATACTAATTACTATAAAACTTCTAACAAAATACTTAAATAAATATTTTCTATTCTTCATCTATTCTATACCCTATGCCTTTTATCGTTACTATAATATCAGTTCCAATTTTTTCTCTTATTCGTTTTAGATAAACTGTGACTGTGTGGTCATCAACATCATTCCCTGTCCATTCCCAAATTTTATCTAGTATTGTATTTCTTTTAACTACTTTACCTATATTTATAAATAATAAATGCAATATTTTTAATTCTAAACTAGATAACTCTAATTCATTATCACCTTTTTTTACTATCATTTTGTTTAAGTCAAAACTAATATCTTTTATCTTAATAATTGAAATTTTTTTATTTCTTAAAATAATCTTATTTATTCTAACTAACAATTCTTTTGTTGAAAATGGTTTAGTCATATAATCTTCTGCACCAAGATTTAGTCCTTTAATAACATCATTTTCATCATCACGAGCAGTTAAAAATATAACAGGTATCTTTTTTTCTCTAATGAATGATTCATATAAATCAAAGCCATTACCATCTGGAAGTGAAACATCTAATATTATAAGTTCTGGTTTATTATCGTTTAAATATTCTTTTGCAGTTTTAACACAATCTTTTGCAATTAAATTATAGTTGTTTTTTGTAAAAGCATATTTTAATCCACTAATAATATTTTCATTATCTTCTACTAATAATATATCCATTTTTACCTTCCTTTCTCTTTGTAATTATACCATAAATAAAGGGATATTTTACATATCCCTTATAAAATTATTATATATTTTCGTTTCTAATTGTTTCTATTGTATTTTGTTTGTTAATCTTATTTATAGAATACTTCATAATAATATAAACTATAATAAATACAAATATTATACTAATAATAATTGCAGTTAATGGTAGCGTAAATGCTCTTTCAACATTTTTGCTAAATGCCAAGTGAATTATATACGATCCAATTAAACCTAATGTAATACCATAACATAATGATTTTGCGCTATAAAATAAGGTTTCCAAGTTAATCATTCTGTTAAATTCTTTTTTTGTCATACCAACACTTTTTAGCATTGCAAATTCTTTTTGTCTTAATTCCATATTTGAAGTAATAGTATTAAATATGTTAGTCACTCCAATAAGTGTTATGACTCCTATAAATCCATATAAGAAAATACTAATTACTAATAACATTGCTCTTTCTGTTTGTACTGACTTTTCTAAATCACTTATTGTTAGACTGTAATCTATTAACTCAATATCTTTTACTAATTGTTCTGTATTAGATGAATTATACATTAACACATAAGGATATCTTGCTTGTTCTTCATAATAATCTTTATTTAATACCAAATAACCACCATTATAGTAATTATTTTCAAGTCCTATTACCCTTTTTGTTGTTACTTCGGCTAATTCAACAGATAAATTAACATCACCTGATTCAAGACTATATTTCATATTCATTATATCGCCTTTTTTATAACTATATCTTTTTCCTAATATTTCTTTTTCTTTTGTTTCACTCCAATATCTTAAATCATCTATTAAAATACCCTTATCTTTTACTTCATTATAATTTAATCCTAATTCTTCAACATAAATTTTAAATGAATTAGAATCAACAACTTTAATATCAACACTTACATCTTCTTCATTTAAACCAGAATCATTATAATATAGTATCTTATCTTTATCTTTTATTTTTCCAAAATATCTATTTTCGTATAATATATAACTTTCATTTATATTATCTAAATATCTTAATTGTTTTATTTCGTCTTCACTATAATCCCTAATACCTCTTACTGCTACATTATATTTATAATCAGTATAGTATCTATCTGTCATAACAAAACTTTCATTTATAAATGAGAACATTGCTATAAACACAAATATACTAACTGTAAGAGAAATAACTGTTGTTCTGTATTTCTTTTTACTTCTTTTTAAATTTTTATACGCAATTACTCCACCTGTTTTAAATAATGCACTTATAATTTTAGGTGTCTTTAACTTATTCGCATTTATTTTTACATCTTTTGTATTTCTTAAATTTTCTATTGGACTAACACGACTTGCTCTTTTAGCAGATGTAATGCTAGATAAATATATTGTTAAATATCCTAAAATAACAGACGCTATTATTGGTATTATTGACATTTTAAATACAATTCCGTCAATACTGTTAAATAAGAAATCGCCTAATAATAAATTAACTATTTTAATTAAAATAAATACAGCAATAAAACCACATAATATTCCAATAGGTATTCCTATTAAACCTAAAATTAGTCCCTCTAAAATTACACTCTTTTTTATTTGTTTTTTTGTAGCACCAACACTTGCTAACATTCCATACATTTTCATTTTTTCTGTTGTAGAAATAGCAAATGAATTTCTAATACAAAATACACTAACAATAATTATAATAGTCACCACTACCGCAGCAATAGCAGTAAACATACTTATAGTAGAATCTGAAAATGCAAATACTTGCCATCTTAATAATTCATCATTTATTGTAAAATCAAAACCAAGTTCTTCATTTCTACTAAATCTAATATCATCATAATCATCTACATTTAATAATTCTATAAAAGATTGTTTATAATCTTTTGGATTTTCTAATGTTATATATGCGTGAATATTATCATTTTCTACATTAGTTGTAATTCCATAAGTTGCTGAACTATTTCTTTCTCTATAAGAAATACCAACTACTTTATATTTTTTATATGTAGGATTATCTATATATTCTTTATCTTCGCCTTGATACGGATTATACTGACCTAACGTATATCCATCATTTGTTTTTCTAGTTCCTATATTTAACTCTAAATAGTCACCAACTTTTAATTTAGATTGTAAAGCCATTTTCTTGCTTATAACAATTTCATTAGAATTTTTTGGAAAATCACCATCAATTATTGCATAAGATAAAGTATCAAATCCCTCTTGATTTATTGAATATACTGTAATATATGGATTATCTTTGCTAGAATTTATATATTTGGACTCTCCTAGTTCATATAATGCACTTACAGACTTGATATCTTTATTTAATTCATATTTGCTTAATTGTTCCCTATTTATTGTTTCTAACGCAATATGAAAATTACCTCTTTCGTTAATTGCATTTTGTATCAATGTTTCTTGAAAACTATTAAACATTCCACTTAAAGCACATATTAACGCTACTGATAAAACTATACCAATTATAGTTCCTATTGTTCTTTTTTTATTTAATTTAAGATTTCTTTTTGTTAATTTAGTTAGTATTTCCATAACTATACCTCCTTAACAATTTTTCCATCTTCAATTTGAATAATTCTATCAGCACACTTTGCTATTTCCATATTGTGTGTGATCATAATAATTGTTTGCTTATATTCTTTATTAGATTTTCTTAACAATTCAACTATTTCATCACTTGATTTAGAATCTAAATTTCCTGTTGGCTCATCTGCAAGAATAATTGTTGGATTAGTCACTAATGCTCTACCAATAGATGTTCTTTGTTGTTGTCCACCAGATAACTCATTAGGCAAATGATGTTTTCTACTCTCTAATCCTAATAATTTTATTAAAGAATTAAGATGTTCTTTATTGACTTTTCTATTGTCCAAATCTAATGGCAATGTTATATTTTCTTCTACATTTAAAATAGGTATTAAATTATAAAACTGATATACAAGTCCAACTTGTCTTCTTCTAAAAATTGCAAGTTTATCATCATCAAGTTTATAAATATCCTTTCCATCTATAAAAACATTTCCTGATGTTGGTCTATCTACTCCTCCAATTAAATGTAATAATGTTGATTTACCACTACCAGAGGCACCAACTATTGCAACAAATTCTCCTTTACTTACTGAAAATGATACATTATCAAGAGCAACAACTTTTGTTGTTCCTTTACCATAAATCTTTGTAAGATTTTCAACCTTTAATATTTCCATAATAAAACTCCTTTCTTTCTTACAAACTAATTATATGATATCCAAAGTTACAAGTAAGTTACAAAAATAAAAAAAGCAGAAAAAAATATACTTTTTTTAAATCAACCTGCAAGTTCTATCTTTATTGCCTTAATTTGTGCAGGATATGATTCATTTATATTTCCGTTATAAGTTATTTTAACTTTATTACCTTTTACATAAAAATCATTTATTCCATTTGTTGGTCTATCAATGCTCATTTTTATTTTGTCGCTAGATTTTCTTTCGTTTGTTCCTTCATCTGGCTTAACTATTATATAATTGTTGTGTGCTTCTATTATTGTCCCTAAAAATTGATGTTGTTCTTCATCATTAACAGGCATATCAACCTCTTTATAATTCTCTATTATTTTTAAAAGACTATTCAAATCTTCTTCTGATATTTTTGCTTGTTTTTTTCCTTTTTGTATTTCTTTACAACTTTCTTTTAAGTAATATATTTCATCATCTATTATTATCTTATGCGTATTTATTCCATCACATAATTCGTGAATATATTTAGAATCTCTTAATAAACTCACTATAAATTCAACATCTCGTTTTTTATCAACTTCTATTGTTTTTTCATCCATCAATAATTCTATTTTAACATTCTTATAGTCAGATAGTTCATATTTCATAAACCAACTTCCCATTTTAACTCCGAGATTATTCTTATATGGCTCATTAGGACTTACACTAGGGTATCTTACAACTTTATATCCTAATCCCCAATAAGTCACTTTATTTCCGCCATCACTAACTATTTTAATTGTAAACTTTGGCTCGTGTCCTGTTGATACTCTGCCTTTATCAATATAATTAGTAATAAAAGTTAAAACTACAAGTATTACAGCAATTATTATACAAATTATTAAAACATTTTTCTTTTTCATCTCATTACCTCCTATTTTCTTCTTTTTTCTTAAAGAAACGTTTATAAATGAAATATCCTCCTGCAAACCACATTATCAACGAAATTAAAAGAGCCATAAAATCTTTATTTAATATACTTATATAGTCCCAATATATTAAAAATCCGTACCAATAAATAAAAAATGCTATAACATATACTTTGCTAACCTTTTCCACTAGTTTGTTTTTTTTAAATACTAATAATACATTAGTAATACAAAAACTTATTCCAAAAACTAAAAACAATGAAATTACTGTTTTTGATAATAAATCGTTTGTCTTAAACAGAAAGTATGCAAGTAACCCTGATATAATTGCAGAACTTATACTCTTTTTTATATATCTTGCATTTATTTTCATATTATTTAATCTCCTCATAACTTACTTTTAAATCACTTGTAATATTTATCTCGTATATTATTGTTTTTACTAATTCGCTAGTTTTACTGTCATAGACCTCAAATGTTAGTGTTGCTTTTCCTTCTTTTTTAGGAATTAAAAATACTTCTTGTGAAAGTTCTGTCATCCCTTGTTCTGATGTTCCCCATCCAATGTTTAATATACTTTCATCTTGTATTTTTTCCTTACCAATATAAACGCTACCTTGTATTTTTAGTTCGATTTTATCGTATTTCTCTTTTTCAATAAACTCTAACCCTGCTCTTTTAAATCTATCAATAGAAATAATATAATCAGTAGGATTATTATTTAATAAATCTTTTACTAAATATTTTTCACCATCATTTATTCTAGCATATACATAATCACTTTTTATGCAACTAAAATAATACTCATATAATTCACTTTCATAAAACTTTTCCAATGCAGTATCACAAGTTTCAGATTCATCAATTATTTCAAGTTTATAATTTCTTTTTGACATCCAATCATCTAAATTATTATCATAATATCTTGTTCCTATTTTATATAATCCAAAACATAGAACTATTACAACTATAATAGGCGCTAAAACACATAAAACTTTTTTCTTATTTATCTTATTCTTCTCTAATAAAAAGATATTGCTAATAAGATTTTTTATATCTTTTATGTTTAATATTTTATACATTAAAAATGCACCTAATGTATTTAAAATTACATCATCAATATCACAACTTCCAGAGAACGTTATAAATTGAATCAACTCTATTCCTACTGTAATACACAATATTGTAATTAAAAATCTTTTTGTATTATTTACTTTCTTAAATAATAAAGGTATAAATAATGCAAAAGGCATTAAGCATACAATATTACCTAATAAATTTACAAATATAGTAGAAGTATCTAATAATGAAGTAAATATATCTTTTGTATATCCAATTATTGTTTTAAAAGGTATTAAATTAACAGAACTTTCTATATAATATCCAAAGTATTTACTAAATCCTTCTTGTGTCCAATTAAATATATTAAATCCATTTCTTCCCCACATTGGATCAAATAATGTTAAAGTAATTAACAATACACAATACAACAAGAAGAATATCCATAGGTTTATTTTCATAGGCTTATTATCTTTCCTATATTTTGATAATAATAATCCTCCTAAATATAAAAATAAGCAACTACCACAAAGAAGAAATAATCTTCCCAAAGTGGACATAAATATATTTGAACTCATTTCTATAAATAAATAATAAAGTAAAAATACTATTGAAGCAACATAAAATATTATTGAAAAAACTTTCTTTTTCATAACAATTATCCTCCTAACTTATTCTATAATGTCCTATTATATCTTCTCTATTTTCTAATATATCTTCCTCATAGTAAAATTGATAAGAATTTGCGTGATGAATTACAAATGGAATACCATTTTTGTTTCTCATATCTGATACTATTCCAATATGTTTTTTAAATACTACAATATCGCCACCTTGCCATTCCTCAATTTTGTTAATGTCAGTAGTTAAAACTATTGCTGTATTTTTAAAATACACATCTAAATTTATTACTCGTCTAAAATCAATATTTTTATCAATCGTTTCAATATTATATAATTCTCTATTATCTTTAACGTGTTTGTAAAGCAAATCCATTAAATCATAACCTGCGTCACGGAGTCCAAACGCAACTACATCAGTACATACTCCAAATTCATCATCTGGATATCCTGTTGCATAATATTTACTTTTATACTTTGGATTAGAAGAAATGTATTTTCTTACATTATTTAATATATCTGTTTGGTCATCTATTCCATCATTATCTTTATCAATTTTACTTTTATATGTTGTAATATTAAAATACTTATTACTATACTTTTTATGTGGAATATAATTTAATTCATATAAAATACTAACAATGAAACTGAAAATCAAAACTATAATTATACTTATTATAATAATTATCTTTTTTTTCATATTTACTCGCTTTCATATTCTTTATCATTAGTGGCATTACCATTACCACTAACAGGTATTGTTTCGCCTAAATATGTAGGCTCTGGCTTAAATAAGCATTTAACAAAATCTTTATTTCTTGCTAAAATTTCTCTTATTTCTCTATACATTGCACCAACATATTGTCTTGGGTCTGCACCTACGCCATAAGCCTCTATTCCTAAACTGTTTGCTATATGTAATGCTCTATATAAATGATATTTTTGTGTTACGATTACTATTTTATCTGCCTCAAATATTTCTTTTGCCCTATATATACTTTCATAAGTTGAAAAACCAGCGTGATCCATAAATATATTTTCAGATGGAACTCCTTTTTCTATTGCAAATTCTTTCATTATATTTACTTCGTCATATTCTTCTCTACCGTGGTCACCACTCATTATAATTTTAGTTGATACATTATTATTATATAATTCAATTCCTTGTAATAATCTATCTTCTAACATAGGACTAGGCTTATCACCCCAAATACCTGCACCTAAAATAATTATACAATCTATATCTTCAAGATTAGACGATTCTTCTACTGATATTATCTGATTTTTAGCAGAACTTTTTATATATCCATTTATTCCTAAAACTGCTAATACTAATATCAACAATATAACCGACAATATAAAAACAATTTTCTTTATTTTACTCATTTAATCCTCCGATTACTTTCAACAATTAACGATTAAATCTGTCAAAAATATTATATCATTAAATCAAAAAATAATCTATCTCCCCAACAAAAAAAGCAAATCATTTATGATCTGCTCTATAAATTGTAATTTAGCGAATAGTAACTTAATTTTCTTTTTTATTAAACATATGGCGTACTTTATCTATTCGATTATTTGGTCTACGTGATTGAATAACTGGTTCACAAGTAGCAATTTGATAATCTTTTAATTCTGTCAA